>ONIK01000151.1 GCA_900317865.1 uncultured Methanobrevibacter sp.
AAAAAATCAGTTTAGAGGCAATCATCCTGGACAGTATGTTTTGAACATGAAATTTGAAGTTCCACACATACAGCTAAACAGCCTGCTGTTCATAGATCAGATCTGTTCCATTCCTTTAGGAGTTTTCTTAAAGTAATTCCCCTTGATATAGCATCCTGCACAAACCACCTTCTTTTTCATGTTCAAAGCTTTGGTAATTGCATCGATAGTCCCGTTTCCGTAGTCTGTAACCACAACCAGATCTGCATCCCTGACAATCAGGGTATTTCTCTTAAGAAACGGCAGACCGGTATGAAAAATCTGGGCTTTCATCATATTTTTCTCGAGCCAGCTGCAGTACCTGGAATTATGTGTGCCTCCCGGACAGTACACGGTAAGCTTGAGATCGTTTTCCTGAGCGTACTTCATTCCTGCGGTATCAGCACCGAACGCCCCTCCGGTGACAATTTCAATTTCTGTATCGTCGTCAGCCCTCAGGTTATCCAGATATGCGTTAATTTTTGCTATGGATTCAGGGCCGGCTTTTCTGCTGCCGATATATGCGATTTTCATTGTATAACTACTCCATTTATCCATTTTGTTTAAGGTTGAATTTCTCTGCTGATTATTAAAAGACAGAGTTTTCAAATTTAATCAGACCGGTAAAGGCCAGTCATTCAAATTATGAATATAAAGGAAAATATTTATTATTCGGGTAATAAATATGATTTATTTATGTGTAAGTATATGACTTATTAAAGAGTATTGCAAATACTTTTGTTGTTTTTGATTTATTTTTGTGAATAATATAACTATTTTAATTTTTATATGGTGGATTACGTGCACTATCTGCTGGCTTCGGAATTAATGTGACATATCAATCCCCGTTGGTAATATGTTCATGAGAAAATTATTAAAAGACATCTTAAAAAATTAAAATATTAAAAAATTAAAAATCTAAAAAACTAGATTTATTGATGTTCAGTAATAAATTATAGATGTCAGATTATTGCGCACTAAAATATTTTAGTGATACACATCCAGGATTTAAACATAAAAGATTGCAATACTTTCCTCTTTGTGTATAACAAATAATATCACAGCAATAAAAGAGGCAGATTATGAACTCACCGGATCCGGAAATCAAATCAAAATTTGATATGTCATCGATCAAATATCCTAATAAGATTTTAGCTGATATGTTTTTAAAACCGGCAAAAATCAGATATACGACAATGACCGAATTCCAGAGATTATGTTTAGCCAGAGATGCCTGCTGGACATTTACCGAGGAAATCTATTTCAATGTTGAACCATATTTAAGAACAAATGCATGGTACGATCCGTATTTAAAGGTTTTAAAAGATTTAGGATATGACGTATCAAAATTAAAAATCAATGACTGGGATCAAGATCTGACGGAATCAAGATCTGACGGAAGATTTTGTAAGCATGCATATCGATATACTCGACGATATAGAAAAAAGGCTCAAAAGATATAACAAAAGGTTGGAATGCCGTTTCTTACGACAGGTAATCTTTGATGATTAAAGTTCAGTATCAACAGGTAAATAGTTTAGAAAAAAGGCAGATTATGAATTCACCGGATCCGGAAATCAAATCGAAATTTGATATGTCATCGATCAAATATCCCGACAGAATTTTTGCAGCCCTGTTTTTAAAGCAACCGGAAATCAGTTTTTCAACAAAGAACGGATCACTTAGAAGGTGTAACCGGAGATCCTGCTCTACTTTAACTGAAGAGGTATTTTTTAATTTTTACCGCTTTTTAAAAACAGCTGTAAGCTTTGATTTTTATTCCGGCCATTGTTTACCTGCTCTCCCGGATGTTCTACTACTCCGTAACTTCGGGTAAACCGGATATTGCTCCAGGTCAGATGTGATACTTTGATTTTACCCGACGTATAAATTTAAAATAAGGAACCCCTACATGAAATCTGAAAGATCAGTAAACAACAGCAACCCAAGATCAATATTGCAGGATCTGCTGTCCGATAAGGATTATGTGTTTGCAATGCAGATGAGTAATAATCCCGGTGAATATAGAGAACAAATCGAGAACGATCAAAAGAATAACGAAATTTTAAGAAATGATGTCAGGCGCCATCATTTCGGGTTTAGAAAAATATCAGGTCATTATGTAATATCCGCAGCCAATGGTACTGTATGTGCAGAGGACTGCACTTTAATAATCACAAAAGCAGACAGTTCTCCTGAATTTCGTCTGTTACTGCCCTTCTGCAAAGCACTGGCAGAGAAATTTAATCAGAGTACATTTCTCTACAAAGGTACTGATAATGAATTAAAACTGTACTTTGCGGACGGGAAGGCTGAAAATCTTGGGATTTTCGTTCCTGATAAATTCAAAGATTATATGTCAGTATTTATTGCGGCTAAAAACAAGTGCCGGAAAGGCAGATTTGTTATTGACGATATTGGTGAAAGTACCTCAACACGAGGATGGGCGGCAAATACGGCTGCTCATGCACATTTACAATTTTTTGAAAAAACCGGCAGGCTGGCTGAATGCACTACCGACGGGACCAGACACCTGCCCTGAAAATACATGACAGTTCATTTCAGGAACATTCAGTATTTACCAGCAGAGATCAGGATTTTTAACTTTCCGGAAAGGGGGACAGCAATGAAATTTTCCGATTTTCCTACCGAACATGTTGTTTTAAATGTTTATGACGCACTTGATGAACTATATCATGATTATCCGCTTCATGTACTTCCGTACTTTTTTAAGAGACTGAGAAAAGCATTGAAATATTTGAATATAAATACAGACAGTATTAAAGGATTGAATTCCAATAATCAGGAATCATATATAGGTGCAGTATATGATCTGATGAATCAGGTTATTGATCGGTACGAGGATATTATCGATTCGGTGCAGTATAATACTGAAATCGGCATGCGGTATTATACAACTGATCTTCTCGGATTTGTAACCGTATTCAGGGATATCAAACATGTTCACATTGATTTCAGCTAG
>ONIK01000150.1 GCA_900317865.1 uncultured Methanobrevibacter sp.
TTGGCCTGCTTTGAAAATGGAGAGAATGGAATATATGGATTAGTTCAAGGCAATGTATAGTGGAAGAATAATGTCAAATAATGTAAGATACCTCATATCCGGATTTACAAAAAATCAGTGGATATATCTGGTTGATGAAATATGCGCCCATCAATATCCGATAGCTCACTTGCTTTAAGGTTTGAATTTTATCATTGGGAACAATAATCTTTTATTCGATGTGCAACATATTATATACTAGAAAAGTGTTGTTAGAGAATTAACATGAGATTATTCATTGACCATATTAAAGAATCGATAGATTATACATTAAGCGATAAGACAGGAATCATAATAGTCAGTAGTTTAGTAAGTATTGCCTGTTTTATTAACAAAAATAGTTTATCTGACCCGATTTTAAAGGTAATAAATGTATTTCTACTTATTGTTGTAGGATATGGGTCATATGTATCATGGTATGCCCTTAAGGGTAGGGATGAACATCCTCGCTTTAAGAATAATATGAAAAGGCTTGTTTGGGAGGGCTTTAAGAAATCAGTCATTGTATTCATCTATTCAGGATTCTTATATGCGTTGATTCGTTTAGCAAAACTGAGTTATGCTGATGGAAACCTGATATTTACGGTATGTTTTGTTATTTTGTTTATATTACTATATTTATGTTTAATTGCAGGATTGTTAAACAGATATTTGCATAATGGAAAGTTTATAGGGGCTTTCCATCTTCGTGAAATCATAAATTTAATAAAAATATTTGACACCCGTTCTTTCATAAAAGTTATTATTGCTGTTATAATCTCACAGGCATTTGCAGCTTCAGTTGTTATTCCATTTAGTAAAGGCCTTACTCTACTTGATATTATCTATTCAATTGCAACATTCTTTTTAGCACCATTTTTATATATTTCCTCAAAAAGACTTATTGCGTTAAACGTATATGACTTATTGGAAAAACAAGACTGAATATTGTTCTCGCAGATAATGAACCCACCATCACATTAACGGCAAGGGTATTAAAAATCAAAATCTATTTCAACTATGCATATACATCAACTACTTTTCAAAAGTAAGTTTCCATTAACAAATGGCCGTCGTTAATGTTAATTCAGCTTTCAGGTTTGATTATCAAATCGTTAATGTTAATAACAAAAAGAGAAATGTTGATTTTATTTTGCAACAGGATTTTAAAAATCCAGTACCTATTGAGGTGGGTCGTGGCAGGAAAGATAAAAAGCAAATTACTCATGCAATCAATAATTATGGTGCTGATTATGGAATTATTATCTCAGATACCATAACAAATATTGAAAAAGAAGACAATATCATATATATTCCTCCAAAAACATTTTCATTTTTATAATTATCATAATTATCTTTGAATATATATGTTTTATTAGTTATATTTCGAAGATTTTTAATACTGGATGAGTCAAAAATTAGGGTGTGGGAGTTAAAAGTAGTAAATATTTTGCATAATATGCGGCAACAGCTTTAATACTTATTTTAAAAAGAGGTTATATAATTAATAACTGCTTTTTTTCATAAAGTTGTACTTTGGAAAAATTTATTAAATTATAAGATTTAAAATATTATTGTTAATGTTAAATTAAATTACAGAATAGGAGGAATAGTATTGGTTGAAGAAAATGAATTAGACTCTACTTGTGGTATTTCTGATGAAGAGCTAACTGAAAGATTTAAGGAATCTATCAGAATTGATCAAGAAATCTGTAAAATTAAAGGACTTCCTATTGCTGGTTATGATGATGAATTAGATAGTCCCTATATAGAGTATCCTGATGGAAGGAGAGTTTATCCAAATGAAAAATAGACTTCCTGAAGTTATTGTATTTGCAGGCCCAAATGGTAGTGGAAAAACCACCATAACCCGCATGGCCAAAACTATTGGGATTTACATTAATGCTGATGATATTAAGAAATCAAGTTTATGTAGTGATTTAGAAGCCGCCCTAAAAGCTGAAGAGCTTAGGGAATCTATGGTGGAACAAGGTAAAGATTTCACATTTGAAACGGTTCTTTCTACAGATA
>ONIK01000149.1 GCA_900317865.1 uncultured Methanobrevibacter sp.
TTTTCAAGCGCACAAGACGCCTGAATAGTAAACATAAGAATAACTATAGCCATTATCACGATTAACTTTTTGCCTTTCATTTTTCGTTTTCACCCCCTGGTCCAGTCAATTAATAAAAATTGAATAATCTCGGCAAACTAAGATTATTCTTTTATATTTATATCATTTTAAATATAAATAGTTTAGCATATATAAAACAAAAAATAGACCATATATGAGTAAATAAAAGATTACATTATAACATCAACATCAATAATCCTATAAATTATTGAACAATTAACATTATATTGCAACTGTTAAAAAAAATTATTCATTTAATAAAAAATTAAATAAAAAGTTAAATTAATAAATTTAATTTGTTCATCACCAATTAACAGATATACAAAATCATGAAATTATTAAACAAATATTTATTACAACATTTAATAAATCATTTATTTAAAAAAAAAAAGTTAATTAATGAATTTAATTTGTTCATCATTAATTAACAGATAATTAATCAAATCCTTTGAATTCAAATCCTCATTGGCCAAACTGACGGCAGTTATTTGCGAATTATTGTAGGTTCGGTAATATAAAATCCCATCATTGGTGTTGTAACATGATGTGTAAATTGTATATTCAAACAAATCCGGATCATCGATGAATGTGCAACCGTTCTGCTGTTCGACAGAGCCGAGAATATGGAAAAACTGGCTGACACTACCTGCCTCATCTCCTGAAGAGTGTGAATTTGCCCGTGTAAATGCTACCTTTGCAAATCTTGAAGATGACGACAAATCTCCCGGAAGACCGATTGCACCCATGCCCCTAGAATATTCATCCAAATCAATGCTTCCACCAAAGGTATTTTCAGGATTTCTATTGGATAGATTTCTATAGTTATTTAAAGTGAATAGCTGTTTATCGAAAGGAGGATTATTGGTAAGAACACCTACAGGATTGTCATATATCTTCAATCCATCTTCCAACGGTTCAACCACAATGGATTTGCCGCTATTGTCAGACAACATCCAATGAAGTGGAGATAACGGCAGTTCATCGGCAAAGTTAATGTCAACAAGATTAATTTCACCAAGTAATTTTCGGGCTTCAAACACTGTAGATGCACTGCTTAGTATATATGGAATCAACTCAAAAGGGGCAATATTAAAAAGGGGCAATATTAATCATATTATTTTCACAGCCATTGTATACTGCATTACCTTCAAAGTTCAGTCCTGCAATAGACAATCCCTTTTCGTTGCATGCATCATAATATAGGGGATACTCATCAATGCCTGCAGCAATTCCGATTATGGCATAATGACTTTTAACGTCATCGATTTTTCTGTATTTGAACTCATAATTTCGAGGAGTTATTGTTACCCGTTCATTATATGAAATCTCATAATCAAAATTGCGTCCAAAATAATGCTTATCTGTAATATAATTGCTTGCGGTACACATATTTTCACCTGCCAAAATTTGAATACATCAATGCTCTTGATTTAATTTCCCCAAAAGTATCCTCAATCAACAAATCACCATTCTTAAATACAGTCTGAAGATAATCTTCACCGTCACTGTCTATTGAAACTGTTTTAAATGAATTGTTTTCATTGATTAATTTAAACCTTCCTGTTTTTGACTTTTTACTTGAATCCAGAGGGTTTTTAAATATGTCATGCCATACTCCGTCCCTCAATTGTGCTGAACATTTGAATGCATTTCTTTGAGTGTCACGGGTTAGGGAAGAGTGAAGACCGCCACCCATACCGAAGATAATATTTTGAGCGGCCCATCCGTTGGATTTCATTGCAAATAGTATATCCCTAATTTTGTGATAGTTCAAGCCGTCTCCCCACAAAAGGCCAATGTTCAAGTCAAAAACCTTGTATCCTTTATCTGTCAAATGGGAGCCGAAACCCTGTGAAAGCAGATTCAAACAGTCAATTGTTGTTGAAACAGGCTCTCCACTATCCGGTCTGAATACAACCTTATTGCCTTCACCGTCCAGGAAATTTAAGATGGCTTCATTTAGTTGGCTTCCTGACTTTCCGGCTTCGATTAAAAAATTCCTATAGTCATATGAGTCAATTACTATGGATAGGATTCCCTCTCTTGCATTATCTATAACATTCATAATCTGGTCAAATTCGCCTTCAGGACCAAGTGAAGTCATGACACTGTGTTCTGTTGCCTGAACCGAAAATCCATATAAG
>ONIK01000148.1 GCA_900317865.1 uncultured Methanobrevibacter sp.
AAAAAAAATAGTTTTTGAGGAAAATTAATTCCTCTTTTTTAGATTTATTTTAATACAAACTTCTTAATACCAATAATACTTAAAATTATGGCTAAAATATAACCAATTAAAGAAATTACTGGCATATCAAATGTCCTTGGTCCGAATGAAACAACTGAGGAACCAATTATAAGAGCGGACACTAATGCAATGATTGTAACCTTATCTGTAATGTCAACTTCCAATCTGAATTGCAATTCTTCATTATCAACCTTATGAACAAGCCTTGTAAGAAGTTTTGGTAAAGAATGAAGCATATGTTCATATAAGATTATGTTGCTTTTTTTGCTTTTTAGATACTTTCTAGGATCCATTCTTTGTCTGGCAATTTGTTTGGCAACCGGTTTAATTGAAGCGAAAACATCAATTTCAGGATCAAGATTTTGCGCAATAGCTTCAATCATTGACAGACCTCTTGCCATTGTAACAAATTCGTTTGGAAGAATAACCCCATAATCCTGCATGAGACTAAGCAACTCTTCTAAAACTCCATTGAAACGATTGAGTTGTACACCGAAGTATCTTCCGAATAAATCGTTTAAATCCCTTTTCAGAGATCTTGTATCAACATCATAATCAAGGATATCCATATACATTAATTGGTTTATTAATCCGTCAATGTCCTGGTCTACGAATAAAACCATTAATTCAGATAAATTCTTTTTAAATTCTTCATCAAAGACACCCATCATACCTAAATCAAGATAACATACAATATTATTTTCTAAAATCATTATATTACCTGGATGAGGATCTCCATGGAAAAATCCATCAATAAACAGTTGTTGAAGGTAGGAATCAAGAATACTTTTTGCTAAAAATTTCTTATCGTACTCATCGCCTGTACTTTCATATACCTCATTTAATTTTGCACCATCTATGAATTCCATAGTTAAAACTTTAGATGTACAATATTCAGGATAAGTAGTGGGAATATGAATATACGGATTTTCTGCAAAATTCAATCCAATACGCTGCATATTCATGAATTCATTATTATAATCTATTTCTTTGTGAATAGTCCGGTCAAATTCTTCCATCATTCCAGGCAAGTTTAATTTTCTAAGATTAGGATTCCATTTATCAGCACGATTAGCAACATATTTCATTATCCTTAAATCAAGGTCGATTTTATCAGTGATTCCTTCTTTTTGAATTTTAACTGCAACATGTTCGCCAGTAATTAGTCATCAATATTACCATTAAGTTCTCTTTCAACTATTGCTTTAACCTGGTCATAGCTTATAGCAGGATTGTCATCTTGCAAGTTAGCAAGTTCATCTGCAATTTTATCCCCCACAACATCAGGTCTGGTACTTAACAGCTGACCTAATTTGATAAATGTAGTTCCCAAATCCTGAAGCATTAATCTTAAGTTTACAGGAACATCATCATCCAGTAAAATATCATTTTCTACTTCACTATCTTTTGAATGTAATTTGTTTTTTGCAGTTTGACCTAAAATTTTATCGAAGCCATATTTTTTTAAGGCATCTCTAATTTCATGCAAACGTTGCTTTGTTTCTTTATCCATAGATATCACTTAACAATTAACTTTCTATAGCATCACCAGATACGAAAAAGACTATACCTTCAAGAACTAGACATATTCCAACAAAAATTGCTGCATATAAAGGTTGTGCGATTGAATAAAAAGCTAAAATCACAGTTATAAAACCTAAAATAAAAATCAATACTGAAGCAACTTTTGATAATACATCCGGTCCAGAAATAATACCAAAAATACCGAAAAGTATCATCACAAAAGCAATTAAGAAAAATTGATATGCAAGAAGGAAAGATAAAGCATCAATTTTATAAATAAATAAGAATCCTAAAAGCATTGCAAGTATTCCCAGCAGAATATTAATTATTGAAACATGGGCCATCATGCTCCATACGGAAAATCCGCTAATAATAGAAGCAAAACCAAATACAATTAAACATATACCCGCAATCCATGATACTGCGGTTGCACTATAGAATGGATAGACTATAAAAAGTATACCCAATATTATAAATATTATTCCAAGTACTTTTCCATAATCCATAATAAATCACCTACACTTAATAGTTTATAGAAAAATATTATTTAAGTTTTAATAATATATACTGGAAAAATATCTAAAAAAAAACTCAAAAAATTTAAACTTACATGCCGAAATAATCTAAAAAAGATTTCATCTGC
>ONIK01000145.1 GCA_900317865.1 uncultured Methanobrevibacter sp.
TTTGGATCATTCAATCCTCCGCAAACTGAACAGGTTATCATAGTTTCACCTCTTTATTAAATAATTAGTTTTTTTGTTGTATATATTTTGTTTTCATTTAGAAAAAATTTCATTGATTTTTAGGTTTAACAAAAAATTTATATGTGATGTTGTAATATATTCATTACTATAAGAAGGTGATAAATATGGCAAAAAATGCAATAATTACTGGCGGTTCCAGAGGAATCGGTAAAGCGATGGCTTTAAAATTAGGTGAACTTGGATATAATGTAGCTATTAACTACAGAAGTGATTCATCCAAAAAATTGACTGAAGATTTGGTAGAAGAAATCAAATCCGAATATGGCGTTGAAGCTATTGCTGTACAGGCAGATGTAAGTATATTTAAAGACTGTGAAAAATTAGTCAATGCAACAGTTGAAGCATTTGGTGAAGAAATTGATGCTTTAGTAAATAACGCAGGTATTACAAACAACTGTAACTTCATAGACTTACAGCCTGAAGATTATGAAAGAGTTATCAACACAAACCTTGTAAGTATGATGCACATGTGCCACTTGTGCTTGCCATATATGGTTGACCGTGACACTTCCATTGTATGCACTGCTTCTGTTGGAGGTTTGACCGGTGTTATTAACCAGGCTGATTACTGTGCTGCAAAAACCGGTGTAATCGGTTTGTGCCGTGCTCTTGCTTTGGAATTTGCACCAAGACAAGTACGTGTTAATGCAATCGCTCCTGGTATGATCATGACTGACATGCTCAGAGGAGTAAATCAGGATGAGTTAAATGCTCTTGCTGCTACAATCCCTCTTGGTAAGATTGGTGATGTGGAAGAAATTGCAGGTGCACTTGAATACATTTTAGGTGCAGGATATTTAACCGGACAGGTAATTTCACCTAACGGAGGATTTGTCCTACAATAGGTTCAAATCCTTATCTTTTATCAAAATCATATTAATTTTGTGAATAATTATTTAATAATACTTTACTAATAATCATTGTTAGGTGGTATTTATGAATAAGAAAATATTGATAATATTGATTGCCGTTTTAGCAATTCTTGTTGTAGGTGCAGTATTTTTGAATCCTTCAAAACAAGAATCTAAAATAGAAGTTGTAACCAATGGAACCCTTCACGTAGGTAGTACATTTCAGGTCTTTTTAGCTAATTCAAACCATAATCCTATAGCTAATCAGAGTGTTTCATTCATAGTTCGTGACAGTAATTCAAATGTTGTTGTTAACAAATCAGTGACGACAAATAATTTTGGTGTAGCTGATTTGGAGCTTGATAATGTTTCACAAGGCCAATATACTGTTAATGTTATCTACAAAGGTAATGATAAATTTAAAAATTGTTCAGTTACTCATACATTAAAAGTGGAAGCAGGTTCTACTGAACCAGTATCTATTGATACTTCTTCAAGCAGCAACAGCACTTCCAATGCTACTTCAAATACAACCGGTGCTAAAACTGGTGGAAACTCAAATAATGGTGCATTCTACAGTGCACAATCTGAAAAAACTTATTATGTTGGTGAAATTGATTTAGCTCCTGATGGACACCATTACAAACATATGGGTAACAATGAATGGGTAAGAATTGATTAATTACCTTTTCATTTCTTCTTTTTTTTTAAATAATTATTTAACAAATCAACCACAAAACCTAAAATAACAGAGTATGGGGGATGATTTGTTGAAAAAATTATTAATATTGATATTTGTTCTATTATTTATTTCAATGGGTGCTGTTTCAGCTGAAGGAAACTTTACTCAGTTAAAGCATGAAATCGATACAGGGATTATAAATATGATAACCAAAGCGATGCAGATTTTAAAACCGGAGTTTTAATTAACAAAAGCAACTTTGTTGTAAACGGTAATGGAAATGCATTGGAAGGCGTTAACATATCATTCAACATCAATGGGGTATTCTACAACAGAACGACAGATGAAAATGGAACTGCCAGGTTAAACATCAGACTGATGGTCGGTGAGTATATCATTACTTCACAATATGAAAACGCTGTAATTTCCAATAAAATTACCATCACTGCAAAAGAGGATTAACCATATCCTCACTTTATTTTTTTGAATAAATATATAATTAGCCAATGCTAAATTATATGATAGTAAATATGGGAGATGAATATATTGAAAAAACTAAAAATTGTTTTAATAATGTTGATACTATTACTATCCCTCAGTGCAGTTTCCGCTTCAGGGAACTTT
>ONIK01000143.1 GCA_900317865.1 uncultured Methanobrevibacter sp.
GTTTTAACTAAAATAAAACCTTCACCAACCGTAATGTTTAAAGTTACATTATTTCTTAACACATTAAATGATGCAAAAGCTGTTGCATTTTTAAATTTAGCATCCCCACTATAATATAGTTTTAAATCATACTTTCCAGGGTTTAAATCGGAAAGTGTAATGTTTGTCTGATTATTGTAAATAAAAATACTTTGATTAACACCATTGATTTCAAGCATCCCATATCCTTTAAAGTCTTCAGGACTTGAATTGATTGTAATTGTTGCATTTTCACCCAGTTTAACATCATCCACACCAATAGTTAAATTGACATCATACTTTTCAACCCTAAATGTAGCAGTTGCAGTGGAGCTTTCATAATATGTATTATTCCACAATTCAACAGTTAAATTATACTCACCAATCGGGCGAACACCTAATGAAATAGTAGTGTTTCCACCATAAATATACAAAATATTATCTTTAACACCATTAAGATATAAATTAGCCTTAATCTTAAAGTTTTCAGGCATTAAAGTAGTATTGAAGATTGCCTTGTTTCCAATATAAACCACTTCAGGCATTGCAATTGATAAATTAGTTGGAATCTTATTAACAGTAACATTGAAATACTGAATAGATTTAAAGTAATCTTCATTACCTTCATAAATAACTTTTAA
This sequence comes from uncultured Methanobrevibacter sp., assembly GCA_900317865.1. Classification (GTDB taxonomy): domain Archaea; phylum Methanobacteriota; class Methanobacteria; order Methanobacteriales; family Methanobacteriaceae; genus Methanocatella. The sequence continues at coordinate 660 of ONIK01000143.1, forward strand.
TACATAATTTCCAGGATCCAAAACATTATATGTTTTTTTATTTATTTTGAATGTTACATTTCCTTTCAATGACTGTGACTGATTGTTCATAACACTCACATTTACTTTCAGGTCGTTTCCATATATGATATCTGATACGCTAACATTCATTAGTGAAACATTCTTGCCAACATCAATGATTGTTGGCTTTGAATAAACACCAATGCTTGTTAATAGCACATACTGTCCTTTAGTTTGTGTTAAATCAAATACAACAGATGCTGAATTGTTAATTAAATTCTTAGATTCATATAAAAATTTATCATTTACTATTGAAGAAAACGTTATATTGAATTTTGGAATTTTTCCTGAATCAAAAGCAATATTTGGATTGCTGAGCTTAAAGTTAGCTGTGACATCAGCAGTTTCATTAATATTCAATGCAAGATATTCCGGAGCAATATCCAAGTAAAACCAATTATTAATTTTTTCATAATTGGATAAACCCAAATCAGTTGGATTGTCATCACTGCCCCACCAATTTAAATCAAGAGATTTAACATTGCTGCTTTCAGTATAAACATCCTCATTCATATTTAAATTTTCAATACGACCTATATTTTTAATTTTTGTGTTATTGATAAATGCGGAATATGAAACATCCAAAGTTCCCCTATTATATATTCCTGCCGTACCAATATGGGTTCCTCTATACCATGTTTTAAAACAGGTATTATTTTCAAAAATAGAACTGATTACAGTTAAAGTACCATAATCATTTAATATAGAACCAAGATAATATCCATACATATTTGTAACTACATCGATTTTTGAATTTTTAATTATGGAATTATTTAAAATAGTATTACCTGCATTATGAATTGCCGCACCTTTACCTGAACATTCTGAAAAAACATTATAATTCAAATATGCATTAGTATTTTTTGAGATATGTAATGCTCCACCAAAACCATCCCAATCAGAACAGCTACATCCTACAAAAGAAGAGTTTGATAAAGTAAAAGAATTAACAATATAGGCATTATTATAGACTGCTACAGCACCACCATTTTTAGTGGAATAACAATTTTCAAAATAACAATTAATTATAATATGATTAATTTTTTTGTTGTAGCGTCCCTGATCTATGCAAATAGCACCACCTGCATCGCCATTTCTACAATTGATGAATGATGAATTATTGATATTTAATTTTGCATAACAGCGGATAGCACCATTGCCTGTGACATTAATGAAAGTACAATTGTTGATATTTAAGCTAGCAATTTGATTACTGCTAGTTCTTTCAACAAAAATACCTCCATAACTTTCATTAATAAATTTAGTATTATTAATAGTCAATTTCCCCATGCAGTAAATAGCCCAATTATCCTTCGAATTACCCATAGTAGGATTAATAAAGTTACAGTTTAAAATATATGTCGTAACACCAGCTGAAATTCGTATAATAGGTGTATTAGCATCATCAGTTCCGAGATGAGTATTGATAAAATCACAATTTTCAATAACAACAGTACTATCTTTAACTCCTGCTTGAATAACTTTAGCAACACTACCATAAGTTTTAACATTCATAAATTTAATGTTTTTAAATAAAAAGTATGAACCAGACCATGTTCTAAAAACAAAACCTTTATGAATATAATTTCCGCCATCAATTATTGTATTGTTAGATCCGATAATTGAGAGTGATTTATAAATAAACAATTGAGGATTATCATAGACTCCATCTGAAAGATAAATTGTTCCGTTATCGGCAACCAAATCATAGGCCTTGTTAATAGTCTTTACAGGAGAATCCTTAGACAGACCGTCATTTGAATCATTACCATTTTCCGCATCAGCATAGATAACTGAATTATTTAGCTCATCATCAAGAGAAATTTCCCCTTCATGAATATCAGCCGAAATCACATC
>ONIK01000142.1 GCA_900317865.1 uncultured Methanobrevibacter sp.
GAACATGCCTCTTTTTTTGAAAATTCTGTCTCTTCAATAGGGGTGAATGCTGAAAAATATGTTCTTTTCAAGTCTGATTTTTTGTATATTTTTTCCATTCTCTCAAGAATTTCCTTGTCACTTTCTCCGTTCGCACCGACAATCAATTGAGTGGTGTGAGTAGAATTTGGATATGTTGTACTTTTGTTTTGTAGACTGTTGATCCAGGATAACCTTTTCAGTATATCCTTGTTATAGTCTTTTGTCGATGAAAGTTCCGCAAGTCCGGATGGTGTAGCAGCTTCAATATTAATACTTACCCTATTTGCCAGTGCCATTGCCCTTTTAATGGAATCCTTGCTTGCCCCCGGAACGACTTTAAGATGAATGTAATCGTCATATCCATATTTTTTTCTTAGGATACTAACTGTTTCAACCTGTTTTTCCATTGTTTCATCCACATCACCGCTGATGCCTGAACTTAAAAAAAGACCATTAACCAATCCTCTATTATAATATCCAAGAAATGCCTTGGCAAGCTCTTCGGGTGACAGTTCAAGACGGGTAAAATTTCTTTTTGACTGGTTGATACAGTACTTGCAATCGTTTTTACATTTGTTTGTTAAAAGAGTTTTGAAAAGGGGTATTTTACATCCGTTATGTCCAATTGCTTCATAGATTCCTGGTAAATTGACTTGTGAACTCTTATTGTGGCTGACATAGTCACAAAGGTCATATTGTGCTGAATCTGTTAGGATTTTCATCTTTTCCAAAGTACTCATAGACTTACTATATACTTTATGCTAATTATTAATTTTGTTTACAATATATTTTATTGATAGAAAATTCCGACTTCAATTTTTCTAGATATCATTTAATATTTTCATGTAATCTTTTTTAAACTTTGAAATATATCCAGTTAACTTTGTAATATTTTGAAAATATCTATTTTTACAGTAAATGTTGAACTGTTCGATAAAATATATCAAATAGATAACTGTTTGTATATTTCACATTGATTTTAATGTTTAGTTGTAAAGTATATATATGATAAGAAAATTACATAACATTAGTTATTATTTGAAGTAGTTGCGAAAATTATTATCAATAATAACTATGAGAAAAATATTGTTTTACAATATTAATTATATTATATAAGAAAAAATGAATGAAATATGAAAGGTGTCGATAATGAACTTCAAATCTAGAATATTAAAATTATCCTTTTTATTTATGTTAGTTTTAGTATTGCTTCCAGCTATTGCTGCGGAAGATTCTAGCGAAGCTTTCTTTATTGAATATGAAGATCCAAATGATGAAGTCATTGTCGAAGAGACTGATTCAATTGATGAAATGAATCAAGCTCAGGTAGATGTATCTCCTATTTCTGAAGTTGCAGATGATATTGAAGTGAGTTCGCAAGATACTCCAGTTCAAGATCAATCTGAAATTGAGGAAAGTGATGAAGATACTAATATTATAATAATACCAGAACAAGCTGAATGTTCTGTAGTTGAAACTCATGATGTCGTTGAAGAAAACAATGATGATGAAAAAATCACTGATTTATATTGTGAAAACGTTGTTGAAAATATAAATCATAATAATTGTAATGACGTCAATGGGGATAGTGGTTGTGAACAAATAATAGATGATATTAGTATTATTAATCAAGGTTCTTTAGTTAATTCTGAAATTAGCTATAACAATCTCATTGTTGTTAGTGAGGTGTATATGGAAGCTAACTGTTTTAAAACGAACAGCTTCAAGCGTAGTTTAACGAAAGTTTTAGAATTAAAAAATAATCTTTTAATCAATAATGATATTAGATTTATCTTTGCAGATAATTTGGCCGATAATGTAGATGGTGATGTAATTATTTGTGCAGATAAGATTACAACTGATTTTGTTTTTAGCATCGATAACTCCGTTATTGGTGATGAGAATTTAATCTTTTTTGTAACTACTTCTTATTGTTTTAATTTAACTCCTTGTTTTAATGCTTCTATTTCTTGCGACTTTTTGATGTCGAATCTTTTTTTTGGTGGTGATTTATGATTGCTGCTGATGTTTTTGTGAAAATTTGTTGTAATGTAGATTTTATGGTAAATTGCTGTTGAATATATTAATGACTGTCTGAGTTTATTGGGATGGTTTTGTAGAAGAAATGAAATTTGACCTTTATCAGGGGTGTGGATTAAATAACTAAAATCGGTTCAATCGTTTTGAATTATTAGGGTTAATGATTCTTTGTGCTTGGGTTTTGGTTTAATTTGGCAATGGTGTCATGTCAGTTATTTTAGATCGGTAAATGGTTTTCATATGGCTGATAGAAATTAGTTATTTTAACTCAATATATTATTTATTATACAGGATATTTTATTAAAAAATATATTTTAATAAAATTTCAATTTTAGCTATTTTTGTTGATTTTTTAGAAAACTTTATATATGATTAAAAAGATAATATTTTTTAGTATACATCGTATACTTCTTTCATATTCAATTCTTAATTTTAATATATATAAGTAATATTCGTATGCAGGTTTTTCTCAGGAAAATTTAAATAAAAAATTTATTTAGACTTAAATGAGGTAAAACATGAAAATTTATGCGAAACTTTTAGTAATCGCTTTAATGATTGCGATGATTTTTGCTGTTGGATCTGTTTCAGCAGTTGAAAATGGTACTGCAG
>ONIK01000141.1 GCA_900317865.1 uncultured Methanobrevibacter sp.
ATCATTATGCATATCATATTTATTAACGTAATAGTCAATGAAGTTATTGATTCCTTTTCTTCTAATTTTTACGCCTTTAGGAATGCCTGTAGTGCCGCTGGTATACAATATACAAGCTAAATCACCATAAACAACAGGTAATCTGTTTAAAGTTCCAATTTCATCATTAACAATATCAGAAATATTCAAAAGAACAAGACTATCGTCATTAACCAAACCAACAGCATGATCATAAGTCTCATCACTAACAATAACAACACCACAATCTGTATCCTCTAAAATAAACCTAATACGCTCATCAGGAAGCTTATCATCCAAAGGAACATAAACACCACCACAGGACAAAACACCCAAAACACAAAACATATACAACTCAGATCTCTCAACTAAAAACGCAATATTGTCATGAGGATTAACACCTAAATCAACTAATCTCTGAGCTACCTTCTCTGCAATATAAGCTCCCTCACCATATGTATAATAACAATCCTCATAAGATACTAACATATTATCCGGATACCTAGAAAGATTAACATTATAAGCATCCAAAACATCATTATATATCAAGTCATGCTCAGTATCATTAAAAGTATCTAAAAGCGCTAAATCAGAAGAACAAGTATAATCAATATCACTCAAGGTTTCTTTATCTAAAAATTGGATTAAAATCTCTTTAAACACATTTACAAAACGTTCCGCTGTATCCTGACTAATTATATCAACATGATTCAAACTAACAAGAAAACCATCATCTAAATCATTAACCACACACAACAAATCAGAAACACAACTTGCCTCATCACTAAATACAATCTCATCACCAACACCGGATGCATCATTCAAATCATAATTATACTCAAAAGTAATACTATTAGATAAACCAAACTCACTAGCAAGCAAGCGGAAAGGATAAACACTATTGCCCATAGATTCTAAAATCAAATTAGAAACGTCTGATAAAAAATCATCAACAGAAGCATTAGTACAATCAACAAGAATAGGGATGGTACGAACAAACATGCCTAAAGCATCCTGACTGTAATCCTCATGACGACCATGCTCAGTAAAAGTATAATAAACCTTATCCCCACCAATAAAACGTGAATAAGCATAAGCGAAAACAGAATTCAGGAAACTACTAACAGTAATACCTTTATCATGAACAAAAGACAAAATATCCTCACGTACGCCACGAATAGGAAGACTAACACTGCCTGCGCAACCATCAACATCATTCAACAAAGAGGAAACCTCATCAATATCAGCGAGCATCTCACTAAAGAAACCATAGGCAGCATCATAATCTGGCTTAAACTGTGAGTCGAAAGAATCACGACTAGCGTAAACAAAACCTAAATCCACATCTTTGTCCAATTCACCACTCAAAGCAAGTCCTAAATCCCTATTAATAATGGTCTTGGAGGTAGCATCACTAATAATATGGTGTATACCATAAACTATAAACATACCATACTTATTATCCACTATAAAGAAACGGGCTAAAGATTTATCTAAATCAAAAGGCTTAATTAAATTAGAATAATCATCTACATTTGTAATACTTATTTCTGGATAACTGTCACAAACCAATAATGGTAAATCGTCAGTTTCTAAAACACGACCTTTCAAAATAGGATGCTTCTCAATCAAAGCATGGATTGTATCTTTAAGTTCATCAACAGAATAATCACTACTACATTCAAAAATACCTGCAGCAGAATAAGCAGTATCTTTATCATGAACCCTCTCATCTAAGTAAATACCTAATTGAGGCTCGGATAAACAGCAAACAATATTATCAAATTTATAATTGGCAATGAACCTTAACTCCTCTTTAATATTATCCAAGAAAATACTAAATTTATCCCCTAAATAAGTATTTTGGGCATAATCACCATTAATAATATAAGAATCACCAATGCGGGAAATATTAAACGTAATGCCATAAGATTCAGATTCTACTTCCGCAATATTAATCTCGTCATTATTATCATTTTCAGATAACTGGTTAATAGACTCAAACAAATCATTTTTAAATACAAATTCACTGCTTAAGAAATTAAAAGTAACTGGACAATGTTTAAACTCCAATTCTTCAGTAGTATATATTAAAGAAGCATAATTCAAACCTAAATTATTAACATCCTTAAATGCCCTCTTAAGACTATAAACATCACTAATCAAAGACAAATCATCATAGATTCATCACGGCCGTGAGATTCATGATTAAAAATAATATCCTCACCATAAGTCTTTTTATAAGCACGACTAATTGCCAAAGCCCAATATTCCTCCTCAGATAACATCAATAAATTACTTGCATCATATTTAATATCCACATTAAAAGAATATTTCTTTTCCTGTCCTTTAATAAGAGAATCATTTAACAAATTATTTAATTCAATCCAATACTGTTTTTCATTATCTGAAATGCTTTCAACTAAACATTTAACATCATTTGCCCATAATTTATAATTGTAAGGTCTTAGAAGATCAACACTTTCACCTTTAAGTAATTTATAATAAATGTCTGTCAAATCACTAAGAAGGATATTCCAGCTTACACCATCAACAATTAAATGATGAATAACAAGCATCAGATAAGATTCATCATCATAACGGATTAAATTAACATCCATTAATTTACTTTCAATGTTAATTGATTCTGTTGATTTTACAAAGACCCTCATCATATTTTCATCTAAATTATCCTCAACAATATGCTCATTAGTAATGCAAACTTTAGTATTTAAAGGTAAAACTTCCTGTACAACATTATCACCATCAACTCTGTAAACCGCACGCAACATATCATGTATCTTAGTTAGTTCATCAAAAGACTTCTGTAAAATATCTATATTCATATCTGTTTTAAATTTCAAAACAAACTGCTGAGTAAAATTATTCAAATTAATCTGATCAAAGAAATATTTTTGAATTGGAAGCAGATCAACACTGCCCTCAACAACATCATAAGAAGTAATTTCGATGTTTTCATTAACATGTTGTGCAATTAAATACGGAGTTTTATAATTTAATATGTCCTTAGCGCTACAGGAAATACTATTTTTCTCCAGTAATAAAACAACACGAATAGCTGTAATAGAATCACCACCCAAATGCACAAAGTCATCATATAAACTAATGCCTTTTTGATTAAATACAACTTCAAAAGCATTAACAATTGCTTTTTCAGATTCATTAGTTGGGGCAATATATTCTACATGTAAATCATTAAAATCAACTTCTGGCAAAGCATTCTTATCAACTTTACCATTAACAGTCAAAGGAACCTCATCTAACCTAACAACATAGGATGGAATCATATAATCCGGTTTACGTTTAGCTACATAATCACAAACCAATTCTCTTAAATTACCCTCAAACTCATCATCAGAAACTACAACATATGCAACTAACTC
>ONIK01000138.1 GCA_900317865.1 uncultured Methanobrevibacter sp.
AATAATTATTTGATATGTTATATTTAATATTTATTAATCAAACAATGATTTTTTAAAAATCACTATTTTCGATTTAAATTCCAAAATAAATTTATGAACAAATTCTTCTTAAAAGATGGGAAATTGTACGGAATATTCATTTTTATGATTTCAACTTTATTTTTAAAGGTATTATTTATTTTGTTGGTGGTTTTATCACATTAGACCCCTATTGTAAATGATAAAAGCTTTGATATCTCGGATTTGATTTTTTTAATTATTTTCATGCATAAAACACCAGTTAAAAAAAGTTTCATGAAACTTTATAATTTATTAGGAATAATTAAAGTATATAAATTATATTTGACAAACAATAAAATTAATTAGTTATTTTATGGAGATAAAAAATGAAGTTAAAAAACTTATTAATATTTTTAATTATTTTAACAGTTTTGATTAATATCTCTTGCATATATGCAACAGACCATAATACAGAGATTTTAGGAGAAAATAATGAAATAAATATTTATGTTGATGCCAATACTGGAGAAGACAGCAACACGGGAGACAGCTGGGAAACTCCTGTAAAAAGTATTGGAAAAGCAATAGATTTGACAGAAAAACAACAAATATTTATCTGGGAAATGGAACATACAAAGGAGAAAATAATATTGAACTTAAAATTGAAAATAAAAATACAGTTAACATTATTGGTTCAGACAGCACAATAATACATGGGGAAAATTTAAAACAAATACTGACTTTATCAAATATAAGAAACATAACCCTCAAAAATATCCAATTTGTTAATGCAACCAGTAAAAACATTGATTATGGTGTTGCAATAACAATTAAAAATAATACAAATGTTTTGATTGATAGCTGTCAGTTTTTAGATAACACAAAATCAAGCATATATAATGAAGGAACTCTAACAATAACCAATACATATTTTATAAACAATAAAGACCGAATTAATAATATCATAAATAATATATTGGGTGGTGCAATATACAATACAGGTAATTTAGACATATTTAATTCAACATTCGGTGGTGCAATATACAATACAGGTAATTTAGACATATTTAATTCAACATTCAAGGAAAATTATGCGGGAAGCGGTGGTGCAATATACAATGCTGGAAACTTAACCGTTAATTCATCCACTTTCAGATACAATAAAGCAACAAATCATGGTGGGTCAATGATTGTTGACAGTATCAAAAACCGTAAAGACGGAGGAAGAGGTGGAGATATCTGCAACTTTGGAAATGCAACAATAACAAACACCACATTTAAAGAAACAGAATTAGTTGATTTGGGAGCACGAGGAGGTTCAATTTACAATAATGGAACCATGCTATTAAAACAAATTGAAATTTCAAATATAGCTCTGATAAGTGATGACCCAATCGGCAGACATTCAGCCGGAACTGCAATTGCAAATATAGGAAATTTAACATTAGAAGACTCATTGATTGCAAATATTACAACGCACGTTACCTATCAAGGAAGAATACAGGGAGCTATCCAAAACGAAGGATTATTCACTGCAACGGGAACACTTTTTGTAAACAATAAATATGACAGAGTATACGGACATCAAATCTATTATGATATCGGAACCGGAAACATATATAACACCGGCGAGGGAATCTTAAACATCACCTCATGTGCATTTTTCAATGAAAATCAGAAGATCCTAGAAACTGTCGCACAGGACGTTGCAATAATTGCAGGTGCAGCAGTATGTCTTGAAAACAATTCCTGGAGCGGAGAAAATCCATTAACCAACAACCACATTTACGGAACATTGGATGTGACAAAATATTGGCTTTTAAGCCTGGAGCCGGATTATTCAATGCTTGAAATCGGAGGAAAAGCAAACATCACACAAACAATGAAATTAATGTATGAGAAAAAGACAGTAGATTATGGACAATTACCGGATTTATATGTCACATTTAATGTGAACGGAAAAAACATTACAAAGAAACTTGTAGACGGTAAAGCAAGTGTCGAATTTAATCAAAGTGATGTTAAAGGATCATATGTCGTGACATCAACAATGTTCAATATTGTAAAAACGGCAGATGTTGACGTTGGAAAGGAATACAGTGCCATGCAGGTAGAAGCCGAAGAAATATACTATGGAGACGATGCGAAATTTTACATGACTGTAACTGGAAACTACACACATCAGCCAAGGGGAAATATTTCAGTCATAATAGATGAAAATAAATACACAACAAGAATTACTGATACAAAGGCCAGCATAACCATTCCTGGTTTACTTCCAAAGACATACGACTTAATTATCAGATACGAAGGAGATGAAGACTACTTCAAATCAATATTCCACCACAACTACACGGTCCATAAAAAACCAACATATATGAATCTAACGATACCTGAAATCAATTATGGAGAAACTGGAATCATAACCGTTAGTTTAACCCCAACAACCGTATCAACACAAGCATATATGTATATTACCGATGAAAACAATAAAACCACTAAAAAAACCGTTTTTGTTAAAAATGGTACTGAAATAAAACTTAAAAACTATGCCGGCGGAGAATATAATGTAACGATTGAATTATGGGATAATCCAAAATTTGCACCATCAAATGCAAGTGCCATATTTAAAGTAAATAAATTCGCAACAAACATAACCATAAACTCAACCGACATTAATGCAGGAGAAATAGAAATATTAAACATTACGCTAACCCCAAAAGGAGAGGTTGCAGGAGAAGCAATACTTCAAATAAATAACCATACACAAATAATATTCCTTAAAAATGGATTAAATACAATTAAACTAGAAAATCTAACTGGAGGAAACTATAACGTTAGCGTAACATTTCCTGGAGATAAAAAATATGCTCCAAGTACTGCAACATGCACATTCACAGTCAAAATGCTTGAAACAAACATAACCGCAAAAATAGAAAATAACATATTATACATAAATACAACACCAAATTCGACTGGAAAAGTATTCATATACATTAATGATGATATTTATGAGGTTAATTTAACAAATAGTGCAGCCACATTTTCAGTCAACTTCAAAAAAGCTGAAAACTACATATTCATATATTACCCTGGAGATGGATACTACGACTATGCAACATGCAACTTAACCTACGAATATGAAGAGTTGTTAAACCTAACAGGATATGATAAAACATTCTACAACACTGAAAATGCAACATATTATGTTACATTAACAGACGAAGAAGGATACGGAATTGCAAATAGAACAATCATCATAACAATAAACA
>ONIK01000137.1 GCA_900317865.1 uncultured Methanobrevibacter sp.
ACGGACCTGAATAATTGGACCGCTGCCTGTTATTTTCTGCAGGACAGAAAATCCGGATATTTGTTTAGCACAATACGTAGAGAACGTACTTCTTCAATTAGCCTACGAGTTGTTAAATTTAGAGCCGGCATCTCCTTCGTGTTCAAACAATTTGTCAAAAATGCTGTAATAACATCCTTTGTCTACATTGCTTTATTTGAAAAATGCAGATTTGGTATTATTACTCTTTGCAACATATTGAGATATTAATTGCAAAGATCGATAAAATTCCGTTATTGGCTTCAATATCCGGTACAATATCTTTATTACTGCTAGCCGGTGTAAATCGGACCTCGAAATACTTTTTCTTTATGTGATTTGTATGATTGCCATTTTCTGTACATGCATCATTTTCAGAAAGCTTGAGCAGAAATACATTCCCCGGTTCGTTTACGGACTCACTATGCTGACAATCAATATGTAAAAAAGTCGGGTTGATTTTTTTGAAAATTTTTTTTACATCATTGATAAATAAATTATTAGTATCTCTTTGAACAATAGTGCAGTGATTTAGGTATATAAGTTCATTGACACAATCAACAAAATTCTGCTTATCACTATTGTTTACAAACAGGGTTGGGATCTCGTAAATTATATTATGATGATGTCCGTTGACTTCTTCCAGTCTATTCGATACAACATATAAAACATTTGTTTTAAGGTACTTTCTTCTGAAATTGTCGTAAAAATATCTGAAAAAATGTTTTTGTAGACTTTCTGCAGTAGAAACCCAGCTTTCGTTTTTGTATATATCTTTATATAGATCAATTTTTAAAAATTTACTGATCCTTGATGCAAGATATTTAGCTTTCATAGGGCTGATATCGTCTTCATCATCCCAGAAAACCATATCCCATATTTGATACAGCGAATGTAAAAATTCGTCTTTTTTTATTTCCTTGAAATTTTTATATTTTACCAAACAGGCAATTAAAGTATCATACATCCGCATAAGAACCCCTTGAAGAAAGGATAGAAACTGTCATAAAACTAAATTCTTAAAATTTAATTTTTAATATTGGCTATTTGATGTTTATCATTATACATATAATAAAATAAAAATCTGTGACATTATCGTGCGTTTTGAAATTTAATGTTAAATTTTTTCTTAGAACATAATGGTTTTATTTCAGAACTGTTCATCTTTAACGGGTTCGGTTATCAATGTACGGTAATTTACCCTTGTTTTTATGTACATGAACTCAGGAAGTTTAATTCAGCGGCAAAATTTATTTTTTTTGATGAATTAAATAACACAGGTGCAGCGGGGTTTTGCAGTATAAATTTTCTTCCTGTCAGTTCCATATACTGCCGTAATCTGATTCTTATGTATTGCTGAAATTATTTTCAAAAAAATTTGTAACGGATGAAAATTAGATTTTCAAAAAAATTGAGAATAATATATATGAGCAGTAACATCTTTATTTGTGTTTGAGTAGGTTGTATTAATCCTGTTGGCAAAATATACTTACGATATCTGTTCAGGAGAAAATTTGACATGAATGTAAATACCAGCAATCTTGTTTCAATTACTGAGGCGAATCAGGATTTTTCAAAAGTTGCGCGAATGGTTGATCAGAACGGTCCGGTTATTATTATGAAAAATAATACTCCGCGCTATGTACTCATGGAATTTAAACAGGAGGAAATGGAACAGATTGCTGATGACGAAGACCTGCTTGAAATTTCCAGAAGATTGATAGAGAGGAACCGCGAAGCTTATGAGGTACTGGCAAAATGATCAGAATTTCAAAAGAGCAGGTATTGATTCTTCACTCTCATTTGTTTTCCGAGACTGGAGGTACTGACGGTGTAAGGGATGAAGGTCTGCTGGAGTCTGCCATTGCGGCTCCGTTTCAGTCCTTCGGTGGTGCAGAGGTGTTCCCGTCAATTCAGCAAAAAGCTGCGCGACTTGGCTATGGACTGATAAAGAATCACGCATTTGTAGATGGGAATAAAAGGATCGGGGTTCACTGTATGCTCGTATTTCTTGCTCTTAACAGAATAGAACTGGAATATACTCAGGATGAATTATCAGATATGGTGCTTAAGGTGGCAGCAGGGGAGTGGGTTTTAGAAGATTTACTGCACTGGATTACAGACCATCAATTGTAGAAGGTCGTGAATGGTTGTAAACCTGACTCGTACTCAACTTTTTTTCATAACGGCCTGATTTTGTTTATTAAGCCTGCAGTGTTGAAAGGGAAACAAAACCAAATTCTTTTTTTCTTTGTGTAAGAAAAGACGGGGATTACGAAAACGGAAAGATTCGCAATGCTGATGATTTTAAGGAGGTGCTTGAAAATGTGTTATCTAATCGCTAAAGACAAAGAAAAACATGGCTGTTAT
>ONIK01000136.1 GCA_900317865.1 uncultured Methanobrevibacter sp.
GTAAATGCAAATCGATAATTTTTATGCATTATTTAACTATTTTTTGAAAAGAACTATTACCCAATATAAAGATAAAAATACGAACAATTCGTATAAAACTTATAAAAAAGTTCCGATACTTATCAAATTCCGCACTAAAACTCTGATATGAATGTAATGTGGGTTAAATGCAACATGATTACATAATGCGATATGTATTTTTTGTATTTAACATAATTTCCATTATTTCTAAATGTTTCCAAACACGTTGATATACATAGAAAGTTTAATAGTTAATTAAACCTGTTTCTTGATTTATCCTCAGATTTTGCAAATATAATTTGAAAAGATTGTTTTTTAATTTGTATTTGCCTCTTGATGGTTTGATTATCATGTTTTTGTTAACTAAATTTTTTAGCAATGCTGAAGGTTCTGAATTCAGGTTGGAGTTTTTCTTGATATAGGAATAGGATAAAATTGTTTCATCACTTTCAGCCATTAAGCATAGTATTTTTCGCTCTTCTGTAGTGGATTTGTCGAATAATGCTTTAAATTCACGTTGAGCTAAAATGTTTAAGGCATAAACAGATGCATTTTTAAATTCGGCCATTGTTACTTCGTTATCGTCATTATTTTCTTCAAAACAGCTGTAAGCAAGGATTTGCATATAATATGGAATTCCATTAGATAACTCATATATTTCCTTTAAGACATCCTCTTCAAAGACCACACTTTGTTCTTCAGCGGGAATGTTGATTGCATCACATACTTCACCATAAGATAATGGTCCAATCAAATAAGGCTCGAAAATCCTTACTGCTGAGTCAAGTTTGTCCTGTATTTTATTGAAAATGTCTTCTGATCCTGTGGCTACGAACATTATGTTTTTTCCTTTTAGATTTAATTCGACAAGTGCATTTTGCAATATGCTCAATATTTTCATTGTTTCATCATTGCCCATAATCCTTTGAAGATCATCAAACAATAGGATTAATACAGGATTGTCAGAGTCCAACTCATCATATATCACATTTAAAATTTTTTCAAAAGCCACAGCAGGACTGGTTTTAGGAATTTCGCGTGATACTGACACTCCACCAATAAATGGTATATTAATACCTAATGAACTGATTTTCTCCCAAAAATGACCAATATTAATATCTAATGTGTCAGAACATTTTTCTATTATTAATGAATAAATATCTTCAAAATTTCCCTCTATTAATGGAATTCTAACTGAATATACATCATCAAGATTAGTTATTTTCTCTTGAAATTTTAATAACAAAGATGTTTTTCCAATTCCTTTTGGCCCATATAATATTATATGGCCCGGAACTCCCATTTTAGTTGAGTTATATATTTTTTTAAGTTCATTTAATTCGTTTTCACGGCCAGTGAAATAGGATGGCAATATTCCAGTTCGTTTTCTAAAAGGATTATTTTTCATGATTATAATCTCCAATAATATATTTCATAAAAAACATAAAAAACATAAAAAAAATTTATGATTCTTATGTTTCTTATGTTTTTCAGAGTATTTAAAAATTCCCATTAGAAAACATAAAAAACATAAAAAAAATTTATGATTGTTATGTTTCTTATGTTTTTCAAAAATATGAAAATAATAATTATCTAGGAGAAATATTTTCAAAGAAAAAATACGAATAATTCGTATAAAACGAATGCGATAGTTCATATGCTTATCATTTTAACTACTAAAACTCAAATAGAAAATTTATTTTGTTGTTTTAATTAATTTTTTCAAACATTACAAAACCATGATATATACATAGTTTTTTCAACGACCAAACGATATATGGAATATTAGACAATTATGATTCAATGACAAAATCTTTGATTAAATTGAACTACCTGCCCTCTTTTAGGATGGGGCGGTTTAGATACTATGCAGTCAAATATTTGACCAAAAATTGAAATGTTTTTCATGTGACATATATGTATTTTCATACTGAAGACACTTTCATCCATCGTATCATGATTAATGAAAGAAGTACTATTTAAATCATTGCCTTTATACATTGTTGCAATAATAATTCCTCATAAATCCAATATTCTTGAAGATATTCGGGCAGTGATTTTTCCATCATATGTCATCATTCAGCGATAATGGGGATATGCTTCTGAATATGTAGTTTTCACTTTCAAACTCTACTGGAATTTTTCTGATGGAATCTGAAGGAATTTCAAAAAAATGGATTAAAACAATTAAAATTAGAAAAAATATTAAATAAAAAAGGTTAAGTACTCGTAAGTACTTTTAATTATTGATTAGAAGAAGATTGTCGACCTAAAGCGGCAAACATATCCTCCCAGTTATTATAAACAGTTAAATGTCATGATCTGAGTTGGTTGCATGATTATATTCATTCTTAAAGGCCGGAATCAGATTTAAAACAGGAATCTTTTGTATTGTTATGCATGTATGGGGCAAGACTTTCTTCAATTGACTTAAGTGTATCATAATAGTCTGTACTAATGATTGGTCTAT
>ONIK01000135.1 GCA_900317865.1 uncultured Methanobrevibacter sp.
TGTTAAAAAGTTAAAAAGTTTCGTATAGTTTTTAAAATATAGTAAATGGTGAACCAATAAAAAAGAAAATATTTTTATTAATAATTGCCATGCTTTTTATTATTAATGGTGTATTATACAACAGAACAACTGATGGTGAATGTATTGCGAAATTAAACATTAATCTTCAGGCTGGGGAGTATATTATCACTTCATCTTGATTATGCAGTAATTTCCAATAAAATCACTGTTAGAAATTAATTTTTTGTTTTGTAGAAACTCCAAATCAGGTCAAGGGCTTCACCGGGCTCCAGGGCTTGAGAACGGGTTTCTCTTAATATTCTTTGTATTGAATATTTTTTCATGTAAGGATAATTCTTGTGGACTTCATAAAGCAACGGACATCCAAATCCTTTAAACTCTCTTAAATCATAGTTTCTGATTAAGGTTTTTATCTCTTGCTTGCCAGTGGATAAACTTGCCGGAAGGTTCAAGCGATATAATGAATCGTCCTGTTTATTTATGCATTGTGTTCCAGTTGCAAGCATATCACCAAATATAATTATTGGAATTTTGTTATTTTTTGCATATTCCTTAGCAATTTCTGATGTGTTTTTGGAACATCTTCCGCATGGATGAAACTGACCTTCAAGTGCTTCTTTGACAACATCACTGTAATCGGCAATTAGATATTCATGTTTGATGTTCAGTTTTTCTGTTAAGGTTTTGATGTTTTTCTTGTATTGGTTCGGCAGGATAATTGTTCCCGGATCTACGGTAATGGCCTTTGGATTAAATCCCAGCTTTTTTGCTAAAATCAATGAAAAGCTGCTGTCAACACCACCTGAAAGAGCAACAACAGCTTCAGTATTTTCACTTTCACTGAATTCATTATTTTCAAGATAATTTTCAAAGTTAAAACTGTATATGTTATCCAGTTTATCATTGATTACTTTTTTCAGGTTATCAATACCTACCAGATTCAAATCCAGGTTTTCAACAGTTTTTTTGGATAGCTTCAGTTTATATTCTTTGTTTAAAAAGTCTCCATAGCTTTCAACATGAATACTTTCAAGGTTGAGTTTTTCTCTTAGTTTTCCTACAACCCACCCCCCTTTTCCAATAATTGCGGATTTATCCGGTCTGTCTTCAGTTATAATCCATAATTCATTTCTATCTTTATTGAAATAGATTTTTTCGATATATATATTAACTTCATCGTGTCCTATTTCAGCACGGATTTTATTGACTTCATCCAATATGAATTTCTCATTGTACAATTTCTCACCAAAATCATATTTGCTATAATTAATTTTTTGCTATTACTCACTAATATTTTTTGATTAATTTTTCTATTTGATACAATGATTGAAATTTTTAAAATTAATTCCAGATTATGGTTATAATCCTAATTTTATATATTTCATTTTCCAATGCATTATGGGTGTTCTGTTCTTATTTTTATTTGTTTTGTTTCATCTTTCGATATTGAAAATTTTACAATATATATCTATTGTATCATGAACATATTTTAATATCAATATAAAATTTATATTTTTATTTAGTTTTTGTAGAATTTTTTCATCGATATTTGAATTTTATATTAATATTTTTGAACAGTAATTTTTCTATTGGATACGCGGATGAGTATTGTTTCTACATATGATTTAAATATTATTAAATCGAAATATTATGTGAGGTTTTATTTTGATTAATGTAGATTTATTTTATTTTATAAACCATACTTTACAAAATCCTTTATTTGATGTTATTATGCCTTATATAACATATTTGGGAGGATTTGAGTTTGTATTACTTTTTTGTCTCGTTGCTATTCTTTTATGCATTGTTTTTAAAAAGAAAGATGCTAAAAGAATTGCATTATTATGTTTGTTATCTTTAGTAATTGCTGCGGGAATAGGTTTTCTTTTAAAACATACTTTCACACAGCCAAGGCCTTATCTTTTGGTGGATGGTGTTCGTGTTCTGGTCATGGAAGGGGATCCCAATGCATTTCCGTCAGGCCATACCTTATCAACTTTTGCTGTTGTTGGTTTTTTGGCTTTAAAAATTAAAAATAAATTATGGGCTGCTCTTTTAATTATATGGGGTCTTTTAGTTGGTTTTTCAAGAATATATGTTGGAGTCCACATGCCTATTGATGTTTTGGCAGGTATTATAGTGGGTATGCTTTCAGCATATTTTGTTTATAGATTTGAAGATAAAATCATTAAAATATATTATGATGTGGTTGGGGTTTTTAAAAGGTAGTTAATGGAAAATTAGTTTTTCAATTCACTAATTTTTCCAATATATTCGAAATCGTCTTTGTTGTCCATGTATTTAACACCTATTTCCTTGCCGTCAGGATAATGGGTGATAATGGACATTCCATCATTGACGTCGATGGTAATTCTTCTTAATTTTGCACCGTTTTCAGCTTCAATTATTACAATATCTCCATTTTCAACGAGTTTTCCTTCTTCAAAGTCATCGCTGATGTCTGTTGAGTACCAGTGCTGTGGTAATTTTAATCTTAAATCTAAACT
>ONIK01000132.1 GCA_900317865.1 uncultured Methanobrevibacter sp.
GTATGACAACTTTCGCATGCCCTTTCATATTAACCTCTCTCCAAAATAATTTTAATTAATTAATGATTTAATTTTTAAGTTATATATAATTAATAGCTATTTAATTAATACCCGCATCTAAATACTTAAGCAATGCAATAACACAAGTCGTTGTTGGAAACATATAATACAAAATCCAAAAAAACTTGAAAAAAGTAAAGGGATTGTTACAAATTGATATTTTTCAACTTAACTAACTCTTCTTTTAATTCAGGAACTTCAACTGTCAATGCATACCACATAACATCAAATTCTGCGGATTCATATTTATGAGTCATGATATTGCGCATATCCTTAATACTACGCCAAGGAATATGATTATAATTTTCTTTAAAATTATCAGATAACCTATCTACATTTTCCCCAATCTGGATAATGCACATACTGCAAGATAATTGAAAGATATCATTTACAATGAATTCATCATAATTGGAATCAAATTCATTAAGAATATTTTCAACTTTATCACAATAATCAATAATGTTATCAAGATATTCTAAATCTCTATTTCCCATAGATTAAAACCTCATCTTTAGATATTTTTTCTAAAAATTTTTTGTTATGTGAACTTGTTGTTACAACATCAACATTACATTTTAAAGATTGTTCCAAATCATGAATAAAATCAACGAAATCTATTAAACCTTTGATTTCACCTTTGTTTATTAATAAATCAACATCTGATTCATCAGTTGCTTCACCCCGTGCATAAGATCCAAACAGACTCATGCTAGAAACACCATATTTTACTGCAATAGGTATAGTTTTTTCCTTTATTTCATCGAGAGTGTAAATCATAATAAACCACCAATTATAACTTTTATATACATGAAATCATTTAAAGTTCCATAATAATAAACATAAGTGAACTGTAATTTATTGAACATATTTGAAACAAATATTTGATTTAAATTAAAGAAACTCTAAAAATATCCCAGCTAAACTTGTTATGTATATTTATCTTTTAATAATATATAATTACTTCTACAAAAGATTATGAAAAACATTGGAAATCCAAATATATACTATAATCCAAAAACTCTTTGGAAACATAATACTCTTTTTAATCCCAACCCACAATAAACAAGTGAATGAAATATTTAATTATTTTAAATTTCAAAAAGTAGTGTAGAGAGAACAAAAGTTATACAACTATCGCATGAGTTTTCATAACCTCTCTCCAAAATAATTTTAATTAATTAATGATTTAATTTTTAAGTTATATATAATTAATAGCTATTTCATAAAAATGAAAATGTTTTTGGAGGTATATAAATTACGTCATCATCCTTTTTTACAGAAGAGTAGTTATTTGCAACCACTATACCATATTGACAATTATATTTGTTGATAGCATGTTTAATCTGTAGTTTCTTTTTCTTTCCACGACCTACCTCGATTGGAATGATGTTTTCGCAATCTTTTTGAATCAGAAAATCAACATTTCTTTTTTTATCGGCATCATAATAGATAGTGAAATTTGTGAATTGATTATTGGATAAGTTAAACAAATTTGATGCAACTAGGTTTTCAAGAAGGAACCCTTCATAATCATCACTTCCAAGCAATGGGTTTCCCACTTTGGTTGACAGGGCATGTCTGATACTGGGTGTTGCAAAATAATATTTCCATGATTTTTTAACCCTTTTAGCTGAACCACCATACGGCTCACAATGGAAAATCAGATGGGTCTTTTCAAGCAAATCCAATATCTTATTTACATTTGCAGTTGATGTTTTCAAGTAATTTGCCAGATTCGCTTGTGTTAATTCTCCCGGCTGTTGGAGAGCAAGATATCTTAAAATACGCTTTGCATTGGATTGGTTTTCAGATGAAAGCTCTTTTATTTGCGGCATGTCTTTTGTAATGACCATTTGTGTAATTTCAACCAAATCCTCACATATTTCCCGATGAGACTTTTTGTCAAACAATATTGGAAAACCACCGAATTTAAAATATTCCTCCCAATCTGTAGAAGAGTAATCCAAGCAATTGGTCAATAAGTTATTTGCTTTAAATTCTGATGATAAAACATTATTTATATCTCCACCGAATATCAAATCTCTTAAATCAGCAGACAAACAACTTACGTCAATACCATATTTTAATTTTAAATGCTGTGTGTAGTTTAGAGGAGTTATGGATTTTTTACGCATTCTTCTTGCAAGATCATCACTGCGTTCCAAATGAAGAGCCGAAGAACCTGTAAATATCATGAAAATATTATATGATTTATCGTATATTACTTTTCCAGAGGAAGCCCATTTTTTATCGATTTGTGATTCATCAACGAATATGAAAACCTTTTCATCTAAATTTCTCAAGTTTGCATGAAATATGTTTTTCAGGTATACATCAACCATCTGTCTTATATTACATTCAACCAGATCATTTAAATCATCAAAGGAAATGTATAACACATTATTGGGAGGAATATTCTTTTCTTTTAAGAGATATTCATATGCCTGTAGAATCAATGTTGTTTTGCCAACACCCCTAAGACCTGGCAAAACTATAATCTTATTTGAAGTATCTTCTTTTAAAAAAGTATCTAAGTATCTTTTTATCTCATCCAATTCTTCTCGGGAGTTGAATTTCATATTATTGTTAGATAACTCTTTATTTAAGATATTGGGAACATCAGTCAATTCATCTTTAATGAAATTTGCGATTAATTC
>ONIK01000128.1 GCA_900317865.1 uncultured Methanobrevibacter sp.
ATAAAATCTAAAATAAAGAGCAAATATCAATTTTTTGATTAAAAAAAGCAATAAACATCGATATTCACTAAAATTTTGATATGGTTTCTACAAGGTTAAAAAATAATTAAATTGAGTGATATTTAAATCACTCCAATTAATATTTAAATTCATTTTTAAAAAATTGGACATATATATCTTTTGATGTACCGTAACAAGTAAACAATACTCCAATATCAGGTGCATTTGTAAGTTTTACCAGGAACATATGTGTCTTTTTAGTATCTATATTATTAAAATGTGCTTCACTATAAAGATGACTTCTGCTTGTATCATTCGGATCAAAAATATCTTCTAGTGGAGCAGTTATCACCTCATTACCATTATGAAAAGTTATGTTTTCAAAACAACGAAGTTTATCATAATGACAAACAAATACTGTAAAGTTAGCAATTCCGTCATCCCCAATAGATTTTTCTACTTCCAAATAAGCACCCTTGCTATAAATCTCATCTAAATCCCAAGGCACCATATGAAGAAAGCGTGGTTGCCAACTTGAATCATATCCACATCGTGGAATATGATAATTTTTATAATAATCTGGGAAATTATATTCTTCATTATCAGTAGTATTGTTTTCAATAGATTGAACATCTGAATCTTCTGGAGAGTCTACACTTTGTGAAATTTCACAACTGTCTGTTAAATTACAATCAACCGCATTAAAGTTATCAGTATCATTAGATGCTGAAACAGTACCTATACCAATTAAAACAAATAGGATTAATAAAGAAATTATATATTTTTTCATAATTTCACCCACAAGTTATCATAGAAAACTTGTATTATCACTATTATGATATAATTACATATTTAATATTTATCGCATGCAACTACTTACTTGCTTTTTAAAAATACCCCAAATATATTATCTTTTTTCATTTTAATCATGTATGCATGTGTTTGCTTGCGAATAACTTTATATATGTTTTTTATTTAATATTATTATTAGTGATTATCAATATTATCATGTTGATATTTTTATAAATAATATATTTATTTTTCGGAGGTTTTTTATGTTTAAGGATTATAGCAGGTTGTTGTTTTATTTAATATTTGGATTTTGTTTTTTCATTGGCCTATCCTGTGTTTGTGCAAGCGAGGTGGCCGATGTTTCATCAGCCGGAGCTTATTTTCCTTTAGATAATTTAACTTCCGATAGTGAGTATAGTAATATTGGAAATGTTACTGCTGATGTTTCTAATAATAGTTACAGTTCTGTGAAAGGAGATTTATTGTCTTTTTCTGCTGATGCGGATGATTCTTCTTCTAATGGCTCCCATATTATTTTAGAAGGAGAAAAATTTTATGGAATTGATGATAAGTATGGTGTAAAAGTAGTTGATGAGAATAATAATCCTTTGTCTAATGGCAGCGTATCTTTTTTTGTTAATGATGTTTTCTTAAATAATTCTATGGTTGACAGTCAGGGTATTGCCAGTTGCTGGCTGCCTTATATGGGCAATTATTCTGTTATGAGCATTTATCATTCTGCGTCTAGTTATGGATATGTTTGCGCTGTTGAAAATATTACCCTTAATGCCGGTGGCCAGGATTCTTTAAAAAAATATACTTTAAATACAAATTATCTTAGAGGATCTGGCCAGGATTTAGATAATTCTTCTTCGGAATCTAATGAAACCGATAATAAAACTAGTGTTGCATTGCATCCTATTCATGATATAATTATTAATAAAGGCGAACACGGTTTTTTAATACCATATGTTTATGGTATTGATATGGATTTTTATAGGCAATTAAATAAATATGAACAATTGGCATATGAGCAGTGGCTGAAGGAAAAACGTGGAATTTCTAAATTAGAAGTTTATAAAGATGTTCGTGTTAAGTTGACAGTAGGGGAGTATGTTTTTTATTCTAATTCTGATGATAATGGAAAATTAGATTTTGATTTAAGTACTATTCCTTCAGGCAATTATGATGCTACTTTGGTTGTCGATGATTCTGAATACAAGTCTGATTCTTATTCTTTTAAGCTTATTGTTAGGGGTCCATATAAAGTTCCAATATGCATGTCTCCAATATATCCTGATCATATATCTTCAATAAATATGACTGCAGGCAGTTATGTAAATATGTCTGTTAAGGTTGTGAGTATTTTTGGTGAATCTATTGTTGGTGCTAAAGTTAAATTTAGTATAGGTAATAATTCTTATTATAATTTAACTAATCAAGAAGGTATTGCAGTTCTTAATTTAAATAATATTTTATCCGGTACTCATAATTGTAGTATAACTGTTGACGATGAAGGTTATGTAATGTATTGTCCTATTATAACCTTTGTCCTAAATGTGAGTTTAAATAATGCAAGTGTTAGTGTTGATGTGAATACATTAGATTTATTTGTTGGTGATGAAACCAGTATTGTTGTTAATACACATCCTGAAAGATTGACTGTTGATTTTGTTTCTAGCAATAATACTGTTGTGACTGTCGATGCTAATGGTAAGGTCATTGCTGTTGGTGAAGGTTCTGCAATTATTACTGTCGGAGTTGGTGGTGATGGCATTTATTCCTACAATTGTGTAGCTGTTAATGTGACTGTTAGTAAAGCTCTTAATGTTGAATTGAACATTGATATGGAAGCTAATGTATCTAGTGTTGTTGTTGGTGATTTGGTCAAATACACAATTACAGTTCACAATAGTGGATTGTCTAATGCAACAGATGTTAAGGTTTGGGATATTTTACCTGCTAATGTTAAATATGTATCCGGTGCCGATACTTATAATGAAGCTACACGCAATGCCACCTGGACCATAGATAAAATTGAAACAAATAAATCCACCAGCATAGTTTTAGTAATAAATGTTACCCAAGCAGGAAAACTAAACAATACAGTCTTCACAAACAGCTCCGAAAACAAAACAGTAGTCAATAAAACCAACAACAATATAACAGTTATTCCTAATGTCATATTAAGTTTTACAGTTCACAATAGTGGATTGTCTAATGCAACTGATGTTAAGATTTGGAATATTCTACCAGTTGGCGTCAAATATGTGTCAGGTGCCGATACATATAATGAGACTACACGCAATGCCACCTGGACCATAGATAAAATTAAAGCAGGAAAATCCGCAAGTGTAGTTTTAGTAATTAACGTTACACAAGCAGGAAGACTAAACAATACAGTCTTCACAAACAGCTCCGAAAACAAAACAGTAGTCAATAAAACCAACAACAATATAACAGTTATTCCTAATGTCATATTAAGTTTAATATTCTACCTGCAAATGTTAGATACGTGTCAGGTGCCGATACATATAATGAGACTACACGCAATGCAACCTGGACCATAGATAAAATTGAAGCAGGAAAATCCGCAAGTGTAGTTTTAGTAATTAACGTTACACAAGCAGGAAAACTAAACAATACAGTCTTCGCAAACAGCTCCGAAAACAAAACAGTAGTCAATAAAACCAACAACAATATAACAGTTATTCCTAACGTTATATTAAGTTTAACCGAAGTTACCAATGTTACCGAGGCTATTGTTGGTGATTCAATCAAATACACAATTACCATACATAATAGCGGTCTTTCTAATGCAACTGACGTTAAAATTTGGAATATTCTACCAGCTAATGTTAGATACATATCTGGTGCTGATACTTATAATGAAACAACACGCAATGCCACCTGGACCATAGATAAAATCTGGGTAGGAAAATCTGTTGAAATCCATGTTGTTGTAAATGCTACTTCGACTGGCAATTTAACCAATGTCATATTTGCCAATAGCGCCGAAAATAAAACAGTTGTCAATAAAACCAGCAATAATATTACAGTTAATCCTAATGTTATGTTGAGTGTGGAGAAGTCTGCTGATGTTTCCTCCGTCGTTGTTGGTGATTTGGTCAAATACACAATTACTGTGCACAATAATGGTTTGTCTGATGCAACTGACATTAAAGTATGGGATATTTTACCAACTAATGTAAAATACGTGTCCGGCGCTGATACTTACAATGAAGTCACACGCAATGCCACCTGGACCATAGATAAAATCTGGGCAGGAAAATCTGTTGAAATCCATGTTGTTGTAAATGCTACTGCGACTGGCAATTTAACCAATGTCATATTTGCCAATAGCGCCGAAAATAAAACAGTTGTTAATAAGACTAGTGATAAAATTACTGTCATTCCTAACATTATATTAAGTTTAACCGAAGTTGCAAATGTTACCGAGGTTGTTGTTGGTGAATCAATCAAATACACAATCACTGTGCACAATAGCGGATTATCTGATGCAACTGACATTAAAGTATGGGATATTCTACCTACTAGCGTCAAATATATATCAGGTGCCGATACCTATAATAAAGCTAAAATTGAAGCAGGAAAATCCTCAAGTATAGTTTTAATAATTAACGTTACACAAGCAGGCCAACTAAACAATACCATCTTCACAAACAGCTCCGAAAACAAAACAACCGTTAATAAAACAAGCAACAAAATTACAGTCATACCTAACATTATATTAAGTTTAACAGAAATTGCAAATGTTACCGAAATTATAGTTGGTGAATCAATCAAATACACAATTACAGTCCATAATAGTGGATTATCTGATGCTACAGATGTTAAAGTTTGGAATATTTTACC
>ONIK01000125.1 GCA_900317865.1 uncultured Methanobrevibacter sp.
GCCATTTACGGAAGGGGATGGGAAGAATTTATTGATGAAAAATATGTTAAAGGTTATTTTATTTCAAATGATAGATTGCATAAATATTATTCTTCCTGCAAAATACTTTTAAATGACCATTGGAAAGAGATGCGTGATGAAGATTTTCCATCCAATCGGTTATTTGATGCACTGGCTTGCGGCACATTTGTAATATCAGATAAGATTCCTTCAGCAGATACTTTATTTGAAGGTTGTATTGTAACTTATGAAGATGTGGACGACTTAAATGAAAAAATTAATTATTACTTAACGCATGAAGATGAACGGGTGAAAATAGCTAAAAAAGGTCAGAAAATAGTTTTGGAAAATCATACATTTGACAATAGAATTATTAAAATCATGTCAATATTAAAAGAAACCCTTACTAATTCATAATTCCTTAATTGCATTATAAATTCTCTTACAATTGTTTTTATCTTTAAATTTAAAAAAGTTATCTACTCTCTTTTTATATTCATCAGACATTTCACAATTATTTATAAGATATTCATTTATCACATCAATTAATTTATCTTCTTCAGAAATAACTTCACCAAAACCCATAGTTTCATAATCAAAGAAAGTTTCTTGAAAATGATAGTCATCAGCATACTGATAATAAATTACAGGTTTTTTATTATATGCAAAATCAAAAGAAACACTGGAATAATCTGTAATTAACAAAGAAGAATTATTGAATAAATCCTGATAACTACTAGTTTTGTCTATATGCACATAATCATTTTCATCAAATAAATCAATGATACCTATTATCTTTGGATGGGGTTTGATAATAATTGAATATCCATACTCCTTTGCCAATTTAATTAAACGTTTGTTATTAAATAGCGAATTCATTTTTTGGAAGTATAATGATTTAACAATTTGTTCATCTTTTAAATCATCAATACTTCTCCTCCAGGTAGGCATTATCAAAATTTGTTTTCTATCAGACAAATTATTTAAATTATCAAATCTGGGAAACCCTAAAACTCTAATTATTTTTTCATCATAATTATACTCATAATCTAAAAAAGATTGAGCTTCCCTTTCAGAAACAGTAACCAGCATGTCCAAATTTTTATCATATTTTCTAAGCCATAATGAAACATTGTCTTTAGTTACACCATGCTGTAAAAATATTTTTTTAGAATTTATTAGACCAGAATACAATTTTGAATTTTTACCCCAAAAAGGATTTAAAATAAATTCATCCGGATGTGATGAAATAACTTTTTCAGAAAATAAATACATAATCCTTTGTTTAATTGAATAGAAAGGAAGAATGTTTTTCAGTGAAGAATTTAATCTTTTAAAATCTTTTGAATCATTTGATAAAGTAAAATATTTATCTACCCCATCATTAATATCTACGCAATATTTATAAAGATGCTCCGCATTATCGTCCGCCCCATCTATTCTATCCATAAACATCCAAATATTTTTATCTTTATAAAAAGGAAACGAAATTAAATAAATAAATCTAATAAATAATGCTGAAGTCCAATTATATGGCATATGTTTTAAAATAACTAAAAAAATCCTTATCTCCCATTTAAACATTTTAGAATAGGAATAATTAGTAACAAAAAATTTATTATTTTTAAAATGAATCATGAAATTATCCCAAACAGCATAATTACTTACATCAGACAACCTTACATAATTTGAAAACTTAATAGGTAACTCAAAAGTTGAATCAAATTTTTTAGGTTTGACTTGAATAGTGAATTCATACTCTTCATTGACTTTTAATGGTACGTCAAAATCAAAATTAATCCATGATTTAAAAATATCACTTTCTTTACGGTTAAAATAATTAAAAAGTTTAGATGAATAATATTTTTCATGTTTAGAACTTTTAAAAAGCAATATTATATCAACATCTTTACTTTGGAAATATGATTTTAAAAATCCTGAAATAAGTAGATGGTTATTTTTAATTTCAATTATGTCCAAATAAATAAAATGATAGGATAATTCATCTAAATGAATATTATTTACCTCAATAATCAAATCATCATCTTTTAAAGCAATATTGGATTTTCCATATTTTAACTCGTAAATATGTTTTTTTATTTCCCAAGGATCCTTTTTAAAATGACAATCAATAATCTCATCATCAACATGATTTAAAACATAATTGACCCCTTCATCAAAATCAAGTAATTCATCATCGGTTAATATTTCAAATCTTTCAACAGCCATTAACATCCATTTAATATCATAAATAATTGCATATTGAATAAATTTAGGAACATAACCTAATTTGCTAATTGAATAATCCACCAATTCTTTAAAAAATCCATATAAACGGCCAATATAAAAACGCTTATCCAGTTTTGATGTGTCAATAGTCGAGGTCTCATCAAATCGTTTTCTATAACACAATCCACCATCTTTTACTACGCCATAAGCATTTTTTTCTAAAAGAAGTTTATTAACCATTATTGCATCTTCAGAACTGATTAAATTAGTATCAAATTGAAATTTATCAAAAACTTCCCTTTTGAAAAAAGCAGAATTAGTAGCAAGTTGAGGATAGCACCAACACATATCTAAATCAATCACTCGAGTTTCTTCAAATTTATAATTTAAAGGATGGTCACCAGTTTGCCTTTCAAAAAAATACATTGGAACTGCGACCAAATCAATTTTTGAGTGATTTTCTTCAAAAAAATCAAAAACATTTTTTAAAGTATTTTTCATTAACTTATCATCAGCATCTAAAAAATTAATATATTTACCAGATGCATATTTTATTCCAAAATTCCTTGCAGAGGCTTGACCGCCATTTTCTTTATAAAAATACTTAATGTTTTGAGGATATTTATCAACATACTGTTTACAAATTTTAGCAGTAGCATCAAAACTTCCATCATCAACTAAAATAATTTCAACATGATTAAAATTAAAACTTTGATTAATAACAGAATCTATGGCCTCTTCAACATAATTTTCTACATTATAACATGCCATTACAATAGAAAAAAATACATGATTTTCTGCAATTTTTTGATTATGGGGATAATTACTAGATTCCATCAAAATACTCCACTGATTAATGATTTATTATTATAAATTCTTTAAACTTTTAATATCAATCTATTTATGTATTTGCATACCTATTTATTCTTAACAAGTTAATAATAAATAATCATGGTTTTCTAAATCAAACTCCATTCCATGATATTTATTAATATGCCAACAATTCGATTAATAATATTCTCCATAGATTC
>ONIK01000124.1 GCA_900317865.1 uncultured Methanobrevibacter sp.
CCGTGAAGGAAAATTTGATATAAGCAAATTTGAAACAAAAGCAGAATACTCACCATTTGAAGGATGGGAATATAAAGGTGCACCTGTAATGACGATAGTGGGTGGAAAAGTAGTTTTCAGCGACATATAAATGCTCACAAATAAAGGGAAAGATTAATGGCATATCAAAAATCAGGTATGCCTAATCTTACCTTAAAATTAACCGTCTTTTCATAACATTTTAATACATACATTATTTTAAAAAAATTTATCTTATAAAATAAATTTTTCTAATTTTATAAAAAAAATTATCCTATAAAATAAATTTATATAAAATAAGAAAGATACTAAAAATAAGGGTGCAGAGATATGGTAAATAGAAATCAATATATGGATAGAATAAAAAGATTAATGAATTTAGATGCGATTAAAATAATAACTGGAATAAGAAGATGTGGAAAATCATATTTTCTAGAATTATTCATAAAAGAATTAAAAAATAAAAACATAGCCCCCGAAAATATAATTCATATTGATTTAGAACACCCAAAATACAATTATATTGAAAAAAGGGAAGAGTTAGATGAATTACTAATACCCGAACTTGAAAAAAATGATGAAAAAAAGTATTTACTCATAGATGAAATTCAAAACATCAGCAAATGGGAAAAAAGTATTAATGGATATTTTAAAGCATACAATATAGATATTTATATAACTGGATCAAATTCAAAACTTCTGTCAAAGGAATTAGCTACATTATTAACTGGAAGATATATTGAAATCAAAATGTATCCTTTTTCATTTAATGAATTTATAAACTACAAAAAAGAATTAAATCAAGAATGCATAATGAAAAACGAATTAAAAACACAAAATGAAAATTTATTTGAAGAATATCTGCAATATGGAGGATTACCATTGACAATATCTGCAGATAAAAAAGATAAATTAATAATACTTCAGGATTTATATTCATCAATATTTCTACATGACATAATTGAAAGATACTCGATTAGAAATGTTGGACTATTAACCAGAATAACAAAATATTTAATTGAAAATACTGGAAATTTGATATCTGCAAATTCAATATATAAACATTTAAAACAAGATAAATTATCAATCACACCAAATACTGTATATAACTATTTAGAATACTTAGAAAAATCTTATTTCATATCAAAAGTAAGTCGTGAAGATATGATTGGATTGAAAGAAATAAATAATTCAGAAAAATATTATTTAATCGATCAAGGATTTTATAAATCAAATTTAGAAGAAAAACAACAAAATAAAGGAAGACTTCTTGAAAATATAGTATATTTAGAATTATTAAGACACAACTATAAAATTACAATAGGTAAACTAAAAGATTATGAAGTAGATTTTATAATTAGAAAAGATAATAAAAAAGCATATATTCAAGTTGCATATGAAATAAAAGATGATAAGACACTTGAAAGAGAACTCAAACCATTTATGGAAATAAAAGATAATTATCCAAAATATCTGATAACAACAGACAGAGACGACTACTCAGCCCATGGTATAAAACATTTAAATATTATTGAATTTTTAAAAAACTTTGAAAAATAGATAAAATAACCATTACAAGAAAAGAAAAATAATTGCTTAAAATAAGAATTAATAAAAAAAAGAAAAAGTAATAGGTGTTAAAAACACCTATTTGTAACAGAGTGCGTCTTCAGGACATGCTTCAATACATTGACCACATAAGGTACAGAATCCTGCAATTGGTAATTTAGGATTTTCTGTTTCGTGGAGCATATCATAAGGACAAGCACTGATACAGTCACCACATGCATCACATTTGGATGGGTTGAATTCTATTCTGTCTCTCATGACAGCTTCGCCATCAATGGTTATTTCAATAGAACCAACATTTAATGCATCATTTGAACAAACTGAAGCACAAGCTCCACATCTAATACAGCTTGCAAAAGATGGGTCTCCGCCAGTTTCTTCTAATGAAGGGCAACACATACCGGTTTTTGTTACAACACGAATCGCTTCAGTTGGACATTTGTTAGCACATGCACCAATGAATTCACATTTTTCTGCGTCACGGCCAATTCCTTCAGCGTCTACAGGTGCACCTTCACCCCATTCAACATCAATTTCTAATGCGTCAACAGGACAGAGGTTTACACATAAACTACATGCAGCACATGCTTCTGGAATTTGAACAGTTAAATCAGCACAGTTTGGTTTAATGAAGTCACCAGGACAAGCTTCGATACAAGTGTTACATCCAATACATTTGGAAGCAGCGAAAGTGAATGATTTAATTTCTTTTTCACGTTTGACAGGTTTTTTCTCGGAGATGAAAATTTTGTTCCAAGGACAGGTTTGTGAACATAATCCGCATCTGATACATTTGTCGTCATCTACGGTAATTGGAGATCCGTAAGCATCGAGAGTGATTGCACTTACAGGACATGGTTCAACACAGGAACCGCATCCTACACAGTCTGCGATGTATACAGGTCCTTTACCAGATAAGTCTAAATCGTATTCTTTAGGTTCAACAACGCCTGGAATACCAATTACATCTACTGGGCAAATGTCAACACATTTTTGACACATTACACAGAAACCTTGTACTTCTTTTAATTTTTCTTCTGTGACAACAATTGTTTCTTGTGGACAGACTTCTGCACATTTACCGCATGAATCACACATTACAGAGTTGAATACTAATCTTGCTTGTTCTACACCGTCAGCAATTTCGTAATCTTCTACTTTTAATGCACCATTAGGACAGACATCTGCACATTTTGGTTCTCCGCCACAAAGGTCACAGTGAATTATAGTAGTAGGTGTTAATTCAATAGCTGATGTAGGACATGTACCTTCACATGCACCACATTTAATACAGCCATCATCGTTAATTATAATCATTTACTAAAACCCCCTTAAGTCTTAGAATCTTTTAATGAGGTTTCCTTCACTGTCTACAATATTTACTTCAGCTAATCTCATTTGACTATCCATTGTGTGGGTAGCACATGATAAACATGGGTCGTAAGCTCTGATAACCATTTCCATTAAGTTGAAGATACTGTCATCTACTTCCATACCAGGTTTGATGTAGTCTTTAGCAACTTGGTGGATACCCATTTCCATAGCTGGGTTGTTTTGGATTGTAGCTACAACAATGTTAGCGTAATTACATAATCCATTATCATCAGATTCGTAGTGGTGGATTAAAGTACCACGAGGAGCTTCAACAATACCTACACCTTTACCTTCAGTTCTTTCTAATTCATCAGGGAATTTTTTACCAGATAAATCTTCTTCTAATGCTGCAGCAGCACATTCAGCAGATGCTAATAACTCAATGAGTCTTGCATAGTTGAATAATAATGGTGCTTGAGCATA
>ONIK01000122.1 GCA_900317865.1 uncultured Methanobrevibacter sp.
ATATATTCTAAGTTAATGTCTGCATCGTCTAGAAGTGCCAATACTGAATTTAATCCATTTGGTTTGTCTTGAATTCTTGCTACAACAACTTCACTTCCTTTTACAATGAATCCGTCATCTTCCAGTGCTTTAGTTGCTTTTTCGTTATCGGATACAATTAATCTTAAAATTCCATATTTGGTTGTATCTGCAACAGATAATGCACGTATATTTATTTCGGCTTTTGCTAATGTATCAATAGCTTTTCTGATTCTTCCTTCTTTGTTTTCAATAAATACTGAAATTTGAATTGCCATGTTATCACCTATAACTCTCTTTCATCAATTACACGAACAGCTTTTCCTTCACTTCTTGGGAGTGATTCCGGTTCACATAATGTAACATCCACCCTTAACCCGGTTTCTGATCTGATTGATGCCTGTATTTGTTTTTCTAATTTTTCCATTTTCCTGATTTCACTTGAGAATAATTCTTTGGATGCTTCGACTTTAACTTCGACTTCATCAAGAATGTCTGGTCTTGTTACATGTATCAAGTAGTTTGGAGTACTTCCACTAACTTTAAGCAATGCTTTTTCGATTTGTGATGGGAATACCATAACACCTTTGATTTTTAACATGTCATCGCTTCTTCCAGTGATTCTAGTCATTCTGACTGTTGTTCTTCCACATTCACATTTTTCATCATTCAATGAAGTTAAATCTTTGGTTCTAAATCTTAAAATAGGCATTCCGGTTTTGGTAAGGGAAGTTAATACTAATTCTCCATTTTCACCAGGCTCTAATATTTCTCCTGTTTCAGGGTTTATTATTTCAGGATAAAAATGATCGTCTTGTATGTGCATACCGTTTTGTTCATCACATTCCTGTGCAACTCCAGGACCCATTACTTCAGTTAATCCATAGATATTGTGGGTTTTTATTCCGAGAGATTTTTCGATTCTTTTTCTCATTTCATTTGTCCACATTTCTGCTCCATGGATTCCTATTTTTAAATTAATATCTTCTAAAGGGATTCCTGCTTTTTCTCTGGATTCTCCAAGATACATTGCATAAGAAGGGGTACATGTTAAAATGTCACTTTGGAAGTCTACCATTGTATCTAATTGTCTTTGTGTGTTTCCGGCAGAAATTGGTATTGTAATTGCACCCATTTTGTTTCCACCGTGATGTATTCCAAATCCTCCCGTGAATAATCCGTATCCATATGCATTTTGGATAATATAATCTTTTTTGGCACCAGCCATTGTTAATCCACGTGCAATACATTCTCCCCATATTTCCAGGTCGTTTTGTGTATATGCAGTTACTGTAGGTTTTCCAGTGGTTCCTGATGATGCGTGGATTTCGACAATTTCTTCACGTGGGACTGCCAAAAGTCCAAGAGGATATGCTTGCCTTAAGTCACTTTTTGTTGTAAATGGAATTTTTTCAATATCTTTTAAAGTTTTTATATCTTCTGGTCTTAATCCAATTTCGTCGAATCGTTTTTTATAAAACTCTACATTGTTGTATGCTAACTCAACGGTCTTTTGCAATCGTTCAAGTTGAACCTTTTCTTTTTCTTCTTTATTCATACATTCTGCTTTTTCATCCCAAAACATATTAATCCCTATATTATTTTTTATACATTAATAATTGGTTTTTCATATAATATAAAGATTTTTTAATTGTACAATTGTGTACTATTCATATTATGTTTAAAAATGCCTTTTTATTGCTTTTTCTTTATTTAATATATTCTGGATGAATGAAAATTTTGTTTTTATGAAAATTTTCAATGAAATAGTTTAAATAAATTAGGCAATATATACTTAATAGTAATATGATTTAGAGGTTTATTTATGGACGTAATGATTTTAGCTATTGTTTTTATAATCTATATTTTTGCATTAGTTTTTGTAGGTTATTATGCATACAAAAAAACTAATTCCTCTGAAGATTTTATGATAGCAGGTAAAGATACTCATCCATTTATTATGGCAATGAGTTATGGTGCTACTTTTATATCGACAGCAGCTATTGTAGGTTTCGGTGGAGTTGCTGGTGAATATGGAATGAGTGTTTTATGGTTGGCATTCTTGAATATTATCATTGGAGTATTCATCGCATTTGTATTTTTAGGAAAAAGAACCCGTAGAATGGGTCATGCTTTGGAATCCTTAACCTTTCCGGAGTTTTTAGGAAAACGTTTTGATTCTAAATTTATCCATTATTTCTCAGGTTTAGTTATTTTTTGTGCAATGCCATTATATGCTGCGGTAGTTTTAATTGGTGCTGCAAGATTTTTAGAATCTTCACTTTTAATTGATTTTAGTTTTGCATTGCTTATACTATCTATTATTATCACATTCTATGTATTGTTTGGAGGAATCCGTGGTGTAATGTATACTGACGCACTACAAGGAACTATTATGGTAATTGCAATGATATTTTTACTTGTGTTTGTTTATTGGTTACTTGGAGGAGTTACACATGCAAACACAGCTCTTACAAATATGGTAAACTTATATCCTGCAGAGGCCACGGCCACAGGGGGTACGGGATGGACGAGTTTTCCGACGTTTGGAACTACATTCTGGTGGTCATTAGTATCATCTACACTTATTGGTGTAGGTATTGGTGTACTTGCCCAACCTTCATTGATTGTAAGGTTCATGACAGTTAAATCAGATAAAGAATTAAATCGTTCTGTTTTAATTGGTGGTATTTTCATTGCAATCATGCCAACAACAGCTTATATCGTAGGTTCATTATCAAATGTTTATTTCTATCAGAATTTAGGTAAAATAGCTGTGGATGTTGTCCAAGGAAATATTGATAAAATTATTCCTACATTTATTACTTCAGCATTGCCTGAATGGTTTGTATATATCTTTTTATTATCATTAATTGCGGCGGCCATGTCAACAATATCTTCACAATTGCATACTCAGGGAACCGCGTTTGGTGTAGATATTTATGGTACAATAAGAGAAAAATCCAAACAGAAATTGGATCAGGTTTCTATTTCTAGAATCGGTATTTTACTTGCAATTATTTTAGCTTTGGTAATGGCATTTTCATTACCTGGAAGTGTAGTTGCTCTTGGAACAAGTCTGTTCTTTGAAATTTGTGCTGCTGCATTTTTACCTGTATTTTTAGGTGCACTATACTGGAAAGGTATTACAAGGCTTGGAGCTATAGCAGGAATTTTATCTGGAACATTGGTAAGTTTATTCTGGATGATATTTGTATTTAAAAAGACTGCTGTAGGATTAGGTATTTGTAAATTTATATTTGGTGTAGAAACTTTATTGCCTAATGCACCTTGGCCATTTATTGATGTAATGTTGATAGCTGTGCCTGTATCTGCAATACTTACTATTGTTGTAAGTTTACTCACCAAACCTCCGGCTGAAGAGGTCATTGATAAAGCATTTTCAAATATAGATGCTAAAGGAAGTGATGCATAATGGTGGTTTTTGGTATTGAAGATCCATGGATTTGGGGAGTATATATTGGAATTATATTATCTACACTTTTGTGTATTGTTTATGGTATTGTAAACTGGAATAAAGGAGATTAATTTCTTCTTTTCT
>ONIK01000121.1 GCA_900317865.1 uncultured Methanobrevibacter sp.
ATTAGCCATTTACTACACCTAATATCCAATTAAATATTTATGATTTAATTTTTGTTTATCTTCTAATATAAGAGTTATGAAAATCAGCTATATTTCAAACTTATTTTTAATACCGAAATAACATACACTATCATGACAAATGCAATGATTAAAAATAGGAATCCACCAATAAATATGGACATTACGCCAAAGCCATCTACCATAAATCCGCCTATTGCTATACCAATAGCTATTCCACCATTTAAAACACTTAAAAATATTCCGTTTGCAAGTTCGGGACTTTTAGGCAGTAGTGATGTTTCAATATACTGGATAAGATTATATCCCATTCCGTCAAGAATTCCAAAAATCAATATTAATGCCAAAACTGCTATCAAATAATTTGAAAAGAAATACAATAATGCAAATACTAAGGCACATACAATTTGAAAAACAATTAATGTGGCCTTATCCCTAATGACAATTAGTTTTCCTCCAAGCCAGGTTCCAAAAATTGAAAATATTCCATAAGCTAACAGAACCATGCTTAATTTGTATGTGTAAATTTGACTAACAGTCTGCAGGAAATATGGAATGTAGTTGTAAACCATGCTTGCACCAATTGGCATCATAAATATTCCTATTGTAGATAAGATGAATTCTCTGGATTTCAAACTTGAAAAAGGTACTTCATAGCTTTTCGATTTGCCGGGGATTTTTGGAAAGAATATTAAAATCAAAATCAATGTCAAAAAGTTTATTGCAAAAATCCAAGTCATTGCAGCCTTATATCCCAATATCGTACCGAAACCTGTTGTTATTGGAAGACCTATGATGCTTCCAACAGAAATTCCAAGTAAAATCTTAGTTATATAGTCTTGTTTTTGATCAATTGGGGCAATTTCTTCACAAACTGTCAAGGCCAGTGAAATGAAAGCGGGATATACTACAGCAGAAAGAATTCTGAATATTGAAGCTATTAAAACATTGTCTGTAAAAATAATGATAAAATTGGATATTGCAAAGACGCCTAATATAAAGGCAAATGTTTTCTTTCTTTCATATTTTGAAAATAAGATGGGTATGAACAGCCCGCTTACAGCAATCGTGAACGTAAATGAACTGATATATAAACCGGAAATGGAAATTGATGTATTGAAATACTCTGAAATTTGTGAAATAATTCCTATGATGCTTAGAGGAGTATTTATACCAAAGGTAGACAGCATCAAGATATACAAAAGCAGTTTCGGATTATATTTCATATTTTCAATTCCTGTAATAACAATAGTTATGTAAAAAATAGCATATAACCTTTAAGAAAAATCATGGAAATTAAAAATATGAGCCATAATTGCAATGCCTTCAGCCACAGTTTTCATAATTTCATTAAGTTATTTCATTAACATGAATGATTTGAAAAATTGAAGCTGAAATAAAAATAGAATGTATATAAAAATAATAGAAAGTACAATTATCTGATGAAAATTGTACTTTTAGCCGAAATTAAATATTTATTATTTGCAGGACTTATTGCAACTCTATATTTTCCATTCAATAATTTCTTTGTGTTCAATTTTGCAATGCCTTTGGAATCCGTTTTAATAATGAAATATTTATTAAATTTATCTGCAGCGAGTTTAACTTTAATTTTTATTCCCCTAACGACCTTTTTAGTTGATTTATCTTTAACCTTTACCTTAAAGTATTGGGTCTTATTGAATTTGTTGGTCACTTTAGGAGCACTAACTATAGTGGCTTTTTTAATTAACTTATCTATATTTCCAAACTTCTGAGTTCCAATATGAATAAACCTAGGACTGTATGGAAGTCTATTTTTGCTGAAAAACTTGTTTTTGAAATAAACATTATCTTTTAAATGAGCAGATGACCTTCCAACTAGTTTTCCGTTGTCATTTGCAGAGTAAGCCTTGACCATAGAAGTGGTTTTGTAATTTTTATTTGTTTTAGCTTTCCAGTGAAATACTGTTATATCTCGCCTGTTTTCACCATATCTATCAGTAGCCCCTACCTTAATTGCTGCCTTAACAGGATTAGTACTGTATTTTGTATAAGTGCTGTGACGATAATATGACCTGAAATTAGGAGAGCAAGAGAATTCTCCAGGCTTTAATTTTCCAGTAATATAGCCGGATTGCCAAACAACTGCATATTTTCCGTTAGGTGCTTTTATTGAAAAGTGGCCAAATCCTATACTTCGCTTATAACTTAATATCTTTTTCAGATATTTACCTTGGATTTTATTTGATTTAACCATTTTTTCTGCCATATTCATTATAGATTTTATAACAGGCACATCATCAAGTCCGCCATTACCTACAACCCAACCAGTGGAACTTACAATTAAATGAACAAAATAACTACCTGATGTTTTATAATGTTTTATTGCAGCTTTACCTGCCCATTTAAAAGTACCAACCTTAATATCGGCAGCTCCTAAGTTGTCTCTTCTAAAACCCCCTACACATTCAGAATCACTCACCTGCAAGAAAAATGAACAGCAGTCTTCTCCCTTTGGAGGCTTTACATTCACTGTGACCTTTTTGTTGGAGTTTTTATAAGAAACATATTCCTTATTTTTTGAATCATCTATTTTAGCAGAAATTTTATATTTACCCACTGTAAGATTTTTACTTAATTTTGCATATCCTTTTTTATCAGTTGTTGCCCAATAATAGGAATATTTCTTTGTTCTTGGATTATAGACTTTAAACTTAACTTTAATGCCGCCAACTGCATTTTTTGTAATCTCATTGTATATTTTTACTTTAAAAAATAGACCAGATGCAAAATAAGTATTGTAATTACTCATTTTAATGTTCAATGGAGCTTTTTTGATTATTATTTTTGAAGTTGCAGCTGTTGAATTATAATCGCTATCACCTTCGAAAGTAAGTTTCACCTCGTAGGTATTTGGTTTAAGATTTAAGGATAAAATTGATTTTCCGTTTTTATCTGTTGTTCTTTTGTAAATTTTATCATTGATCTGTATTTTTATTGTTTTGTTTTGAATAGACTGATTATTTGAATCTTTCAAATAACTAACAAGAGTCATTTTTTCTTTATAGTACGAGACAGTATTTTTTACATCAATATGTGTTGTTTTTTGATTGTCAATAATGCTTTCATTGACCTGTGAAAAATCCTTTTCAATATTTTCTTCCATTAAGACAGTCTCATCGAAATCTGTGCCTTGAATATTGTCAGTCATATTTTCAGATGCGCTGACAACACCCAAACATAATGAAAGTAAAAACAACATCAGAATAATTAATAAACTTCTTTTAAACATGTTTTCCCCAATTAATTGATTTATTATATATTATGTATTTACAACTATATTAGTTTTTACAGCATTTAAGAAATAGTTTAAATCAATCAACAAAAGATTCCAAAATGATTGTCAAAAATGATAAATTTTAAAAAATAATGTCTTATTAAAAAAATCGGATGAAAAAACACCAAAAAAAGCCTATAAAATTTTACAAACTCAAAAAAAATAAAAAAAAGAAATAGAGAATGAATCTCTAAATCTATTTACCTATGTCTTCAAGAGCAGCACTGATTTGTGCCATAATTTGCTCGGTTTTGAAGTGTTGTTGGTTCATAGCACCAGATGGATCCACATCCTTTACATAATGCGGAGTTAATTTGTGCAAATTCTTTTCCACCTACACCGGTTGCAATAGTAATTGCAGCGAATGGGCATAATTCAACACATACTTGACAAGCACCACAAACAGCGTCGTCGTTGGATGCAATAATAGGTTCGATTTCTACTTCTCCTTTAGCCATTGGGATTGCTGCTCTGGATGCTGCAGCTGAACCTTGTGCTACGGAGTCAGGAATATCTTTAGGACCTTGTGCTACACCAGCAATGTAAACACCATCAGTTAAGGTGTCAACAGGTCTGAGTTTAGGGTGAGCTTCCATGTAGAATCCGTCTGCAGATCTGGAGAGACCTAAGGTTTGTCTGAGTTCGTCAGATCCTGCAGAGTGTTCGAGACCTACACTTAATACAACGAGGTCGTAAGTGTATTCGGTTACTTTACCGAGTAAAGTGTCTTCTGCTCTGATAGTTAAGGTTAAGTCATCGTTTTCGAAGATTTGTGCAGGTTTACCTCTGATAAATTCAATACCGTATTTTTCTTGAGATGTTTTGTAGAACTCTTCGTAT
>ONIK01000119.1 GCA_900317865.1 uncultured Methanobrevibacter sp.
ATTAGTGCAATAAAATTCATATCATTAACTTAATATAAGAAAATAAAATGGAGAAAATGAAAAATGTTCAAAATTAAATAATTTCCGCCAACACTCAAACCCCTTAAAAAAAAATTAAGGAAAAGAAATTATTTCATTTCCTTTTCCCAAATTCTTATTGTATTTACATTAGCTTTATCTGCCAATTCTTCCATTGTCTTAATTTCATCATCACTTAATTCAATGTTTACTGCATCAGCCGCATCTTCAACATGATGAACCTTTGTTGCTCCGATGATTGGAAGTGTTCCTTTGGCTATTGCCCATGCAATCGGCAATTGAGCAACTTTTGCATCATGTTTTCCTGCAATATCCGCAATTGCCTTATTAAGCTCCCCAATTTCTGCCAAGCTTCCGCCATATGCATTTGCCCTGTCTGATCCTTCAGGTTCCTGAATCTTCAGATGAACGATTTAGCAGACTGTAATGGTTTTGAACAGCCCCAAGCTTTAATCCTGCCTCTTTTAAAATCTCATTTGCCTCTTTG
Source organism: uncultured Methanobrevibacter sp. (assembly GCA_900317865.1). Taxonomy (GTDB): domain Archaea; phylum Methanobacteriota; class Methanobacteria; order Methanobacteriales; family Methanobacteriaceae; genus Methanocatella. The sequence goes on from ONIK01000119.1 coordinate 527, forward strand.
ATTTCTGCGAGATTATGGTTTGAAACACCAATCATTTTAATATCATGCTCTTTTGCTGTTTCAACCAACTTTTTAGTCCATTCCGGTGCTCCAACAGGATTGTGAATCCAGAAAATATCTATGTCTTCTACACCCAATATTTTTGCGCTGTTTTCATACATTGATGTTACCTCATTTGCCTCAAACATCTCGGCAAGCTGCGGTGTAAACTTGGTTGAAATTACAAAATCCTCACGGTTGGAAGTTTTTAGGAATTCTCCTAAAACCTCTTCAGATTTGCCCATACCATAGACATATGCGGTATCCCAAAGGTTTAATCCCAATTCCATTGATTTGTCATAAATCGGTTTTAAGTCTTCAATATTATGTTCGTTTCCAAATGTTCCGTCATTGCCCCATGCCCAAGCGCCGAGGGCAATTTTTGGAAGATTATCTTTTAATGTCATGTTTAATTATCTTAATAGATAAGTATAAAAAGTTAAAGTGACGGCTATGACACCTAAACCTTAAAATAAGACAAAATAGAAATATTTAAATCATATGACATATTTTGATTTTGAAATGACACACTGCCCCGTTGAATTATCCCTTGATATAATCAATAGAAAATGGGTTTTACAAATTATTTGTGACATGTTCTTTGGAAAAACCAGATTTAGCGAATTTCAAAAGGAAAGACCTGAAAAGTCAAACAAGGCATTGTCCAGAAGTTTGAAATTCATGGAAGAACAGGGATTGATTAAAAAAGATGCTGATGAATATTTCCTAACCGATAAAGGAAAATCATTAAATAAAGTCATTTATGATTTGGTTGAATTTACTTTAGACAATAATAAGGAATTATACGATGAAAAAACTATTCTAAAGGCAAAGGAAGGATTCAGAAAACAATTGTTGAACCAAACTTGCTGATATCCAGAGATTTAACATCATTACACTTTAAAAATCAACCATAAGGAGCCATCTGGGCATTGAAACATGTTCAGACACATAATAAATTTCATTGGATTAATTTTAATTATCCATAAGTTACAGTAACACTTGGCAACAACAATGTTAAATCAAAATCTGAATTATATTAACCATCTACAATGTCACTTTTATTTTTTATGAAGAATACTGTTATTATTAATAATATTACCGTAATTATTATCATCATTAAGGAAGTTAAACTGAATGAATTGACGGATAGCTGATTATGAGTAATTTTTCCATTTGCCAATATCTGCATTATCACGACTGTAATAGATGAACCTATCGCTCCTATAACCTGCCTTGCAGTGTTGTTGATTGCGGTTGCATCTTCAACATCACCTGCTACAACACTCATTGCCCATGTAATGGCCGGTGACAGACCGAGTCCGCAGCCGATTCCCCTGATTATCTGAGTAATTAACAAATATTCGAATGATGAATTCATATTATAATTCATCATGGCGACAAAACAAATTATATTTAAAACAGATGAAGCTATTAAAACAGGCCTTATTCCAATTTTATCGGCCAATACAGGACCAATGAAGTTAAACACTATCATAATGATTGCTGCAGGGAACAATATGAGTCCAGATTCTGTTGAAGAATAATATGCCACGTTTTGAACAAACAAAGGTACAACTACATTGATTCCACACATTATAAAGTAGAGCAATGATGCAAAAACAGTTCCATATACAAAATACTTATTTTTCAGCACATTCAATTTGATCAAAGGTTTTTCAATCTTATTTTGACGATTGACAAATATTATTAATGAAATTGCTCCAACAACAATTGGTAAAATTACATGAGTTAAGCTGAATCCGAACTCTGCAACATTTGAAAATCCAATCATAAGCCCTACACAAAATAGTATTGACAATATCAACGAAGGAACATCCAAAGGATACTTTTCTGTTTCAAGCTCGAAGTTTACTAAAAGCATTGACAAAATTAAGATTGCAACTGCAATTATTGCCAGAAATTCAAAAATAACTCTCCAGCCATATAAATCAACAATAAATCCACCTATTGTCGGTCCCATTGCAGGCACAATTCCAACAAGGAATCCCATTAATCCCATGAAAAATCCCCATTTTTCCTCAGGCATTATCCTGAAAATTAATATCTGACCTATGGGTATTAAAATACCTGTTCCCATAGCTTCGAGGGAGGTTATCAATATTGTTTTAATCTTAAATCTTTTTGTAATATATGCAGTTGGAGGAATCATTACTCCAAGCACCAACAGAAATATGGAATACGTCCATTGTGCAGTTGCAGAAGATATTGCAAAATCATTCATATAATAAGGCAAACTTGTTGTTACAATACTTTGTGATATTAAAGTAACTGAAGAAGCAAGTATAATTATAATTAAAGTTATTAAACCCGTGTTATTTTTAAATTCCATACTATTTTTCCTATAATTAGTTGTCCAAATAATAATTTATTATTATCTCATAATTTTTAAATTTTTTGAAAAAAAAATTACAAGAAAAATTATTAAATCAATTTTATCCATATTTCAATAATTGAAATGAAAAAAATTAAAATATTTGAGTTTGTGTGTCAATATAATAGATTTACTAATCTATTTTACAACATCATCAATAAGCAACAGTGAATTAGGATTATGCAACTTTTGGTTCCTTTGACCAGATCCATTTTGACGTTGGCATAACACTCTTTTAATTATCTACTAATTTTTAGTTAGATTTGTTTAATAATTAACGAACAAATATTACTTGTCAAATGCCCCCACACTAACAGCATATCAATGAAATACTAAAGTAAACATTAAGATGACGTACTATTAGGAAAATTAATTATATTTACAAAAATCTCTAATGAAAAATTCCAAAAGTATATAATAAAAATATCAAAAAGTCTCCAATAAAAAATAATAAGTTTATTGAAATGGAAAGAAAATACCTAAAGCGTTACATGGATGATGATTTAGAAAGATATCTTAGAATGATTGGTGCAGTATTAATGGTTAGACCAAATGGTGTGGAAAAACTACAACCGCCGAAAGACATGCTAAAAGTGTTATAAAATTACAAGACCCTAAACGAAAAGAAACATATAAAATATGGGGCAGGATTTGATCCTGACAGATTATTAGAAGGTAATAAACCTAAACTAATTGATGTGGCCAGAATCTGTTGTGAAAAAAAGATAAAGAAACACAATTATTTGTTGCTAAATCATATGTTCAAAATATTTGCAACACAGATATTTCCGCAATTGATGGAGTTAAAAGAAATCCGGATAAAGTGAGAACCCTCTTAAAATCTCTCGCAAGAAATAATTCAACAATCGTTAATGATAAAACAATAATGACAGACGTAATGTAAAAAAAATAAGCAATGGAACATACTACTCTTATATCAAAGCATTGAAAGACTAATTCTTTATAGAAGAGATAAGGGATGGTCACCAGACATTAAATCAAAAAGATAGAAAATATTTGAAGAAGAATACTGCAAAATAGTCACATTTTAACATCATTCTACGAAAATTGAGTGAAGGGATATTTAGATATAACCCTTTGGTATAACATCATAAGTAAAAATATTACATGGATTCACAATATTTAAGAGAGGTTATTGAAATATTTGACAATTTTAGAAATATCTCTATCAATAATATCTTTATGTGTTGAATTAATAATAATAAATTCATAATCATCAGTAATTTCATTTAATTTCTCTTTAAAATTATTTGAAGTGCTTAAATATAATATAGGGCAATTTACTTTTGGAGTATGAAAATCCCATTTAGAATTAGCCATACACACCTCAATAAATTTATTTTTAAAATCATCTTCAAAATTTTCTAGTATATATTTAAATTCATCATTATTGAAGAAATAATTAATAATGTTTTCTCTTGATTCTCAGCAATTAATGTTGCATAAATACAACCTAATGAATATCCAACAAGGATATCTCCATTTTGGAAAATATTTGAAATAGCATCAAAATAATGATTTAAAGTTGAATCCTGATTTGATATACTTCTAATTTCATCTAATGATAAATCATATTTATAATCATCAATGAGATATATATTTCCTTTAAAATCTATATTGTTAACTAAATTATAAAATACTGATGATAAGCCTCCCTGAGGAGGAAATATAAACATATTTCTATTTTCAAAACCTGTTTTAAATAATTCAAAACCATACTTTTTATTATTTTTTTGAATATTTTGTGCAATAATGTATGGAGTTCTTGAATTCAATATTGTTCTAACATCGATGTCAAAGTCTAATAATAAAATCATCCTAATTGCAGTTAATGAATCACCACCCAAACGGACAAAGTCATCATAAATACCAATTCTCTCTTGATTAAAGACTTTTTCAAATGCTTCAACAACGTGTTTTTCAGTTTCTGTTGTTGGAGCAACATACTCAACATGCAAGCTCTCTAAATCGACTTCAGGCAGTGCACGCTTATCCACCTTACCGTTAACATTCAAAGGAATAGTATCTAATTTAACAATGAATGAAGGAATCATATAATTCGGTTTGCGCTCACCCACATAATCGCAAATTAAATCTTTAAGAGTGCTTTCATCAAATTCTTCAGTCACAACAACATAAGCAACAACCTCATTATTGGCATCGTGTTTAATTGTCTGTACCGTTACATCTTCCACATAATCTATTTCGCGTATTACTGCTTCAATTTCAGATAGTTCCACACGGTTTCCTCTGATTTTAACCTGACTGTCACGACGACCAACAACACCTAACGAAGCATCAGGAAGCAATCTCACCAAGTCCCCGGTACGATACATTACCTTGTAATCTTTATCATCGTCAAATGGATTTTCTAAAAATTTTTTGGCCGTTTCTTCATCACGATTAATATAACCGTCAGCCAATAGAAGACCAGACAAGTATAATTCTCCAACAGCACCTACAGGCACACGTCTGAATTCATCATCTAAAATATAGGCTTTAGTATTATAAACTAGCGGACCTATTGATGAATAATCAATCTTATCTGAATTTTTAATAGAAGATCCGAATACACAGGCCTCAGTTGGTCCAAATGCATCCACTAAAAGATAATTATCCGGACTTTTAAACTCACCTAATTTCTCACCACCAACAAGCAGAACTTCCAAAGAAGTATCTTCCACGCTTTGCATGAACAACCTACCAACCTGAGAGGTAATGAGAGTGTGAGTGACATTATGAGTTATGAAATAATCATTCAATGCATTAATATCCAATCTGATGTCATCAGGAACTACAGCCAAACAGGCTCCAGAATATAAGACTGTAACCATTGCTAAAAGTGCCGCATCAAAACCAATTGTTGCAAACAAACCATAAACATCACCATTTTTCAACCCATACATATCTTCATAAATGGTTGCTAGGTTAACAATTGATCTGCGAGTAATCTTTACACCTTTTGGAATACCAGTAGTACCACTAGTATATAATATACAAGCCAAATCACCAGAAACAACAGACAACTTATCCAAAGTTCCAATATCTTCCTTAAGTAAATCCGAGATATTTAAAAGAATTGTATCTTTTGCCAGTGATTTAACACGCTCATAAGTCTCATCACTAACAATAACAACCTTGGATTGAGTATCATCCAACATAAATTGTATACGGTCATCCGGATGAGCATCATCCAAAGGAACATACACCGCACCAACAGACAAAATACCTAAAGCAGCGAACATATACAACTCAGAACGTTCAACCAAGAATGCAACATTATCCCCTGCTCCAACACCAATATTTTTTAAGGATCTTGCTATTTTATCAGCAATAAATGCACCTTCGCCGTAGCTATAAGATACATCCTTATAGGACACTAAAGGATTATCTGGGTTTTTAACAAGATTTTCATTGAATGCATCAAGCACATCACTATATTTTAAAGGACAATATTTGTCATTGATAGAATCTAAAAGATCCAAATCAGACTGAGAAACATAATTGATATCAGACAACTCATCAAGACAAATCATTTGGGATAGAATTCGATTATATGTTCCTACAAATGATTTTATCATGTCACAGGAATATTTATCAGAATATATTATATGTAAACTATATTTATCGCCTTTTTGTACAACATTAACATTTAACTCAGTAATCAAATTAGACATCTCTTCAAGATAATCAATATCATAACCTTCATCACTACCAATCCAATCTGGCAAGTATTGGAATAGAATATTTGAATTGAGTTCATATTCGCCAGCCAATAATCTGAATGAATAATAATTATGTCTCATCACACCATAAACCAAATCAGACATCTGATTCATGAAATCAGACACACTTTGATTTTTACAATCAACCAGAATAGGCAAAGTGTTTACATACATACCAATGGCATCTAAATTGTTAAATCTGTCACGTCCATTTTCAATTATATTAAATAAAACCTTGTTGTTTCCTGTAAATCTGGATAATGTGTATGCAAATATGCTAATGAATAATACATTTTCGCTAACACCATATTTATCTAAAAATGACTTAAATAAATCATAATCCAAGTCCAAATCAGTAAATAAAACTCCCGGATCATCAGGCAATACGCTACCCAAGAACATGCCTGCCTCATCTACCTCTGCGAGCATGGAATTATAGAAATCATGAGCAATAGAATATTCTTCTGAATCTTTTATTTGTTGTGTGAAAGCAGACACTTTTAAGAACGAATCATCAACATCAACAGCACCACCATCAAGGATAATCTGCAAATCTCGTTTGAATACGTTTTCAGATATTGCATCGAAGATGATGTGGTGGAAAACAGCAAACAATTCATATTTATCTTTTTTTTCAACAACTAAAAATTTAGACAAACATTCATTCAAGTCAAATCCTTTTGTTAGGAAAGTATTGGTAAAATCATCATCAACATTGGATTTGAAGGTGATTGGTGGTTTTGATCCTTTAACTAAATAAGGAACTTCAAATTCATCGCTTACACACATTTCCAAAATAGGATGAACATCCAACATAACATTTAAAGCATTATGTATCTCATCAATATCATACTCTTTGGAAATAACCATATTTAGTGGAATTAAATAGGAATTTACCATATTGTTTGCAATAATATCCAGATATACATTCAATTGAGGTTCATTCAATGGACAACCGCTTTCCAAAGTATACATATCTAAATCGAATGTATCTTCCTTAATGTTTTCTGCTATTGCATAAGGAGTGTGCAGGGTCAAAATGTCTGCAGCAGTAATGCTCGGACTGTCCAGATAAGACAGTAACTTGATGGCAGTCAGTGAATCTCCTCCAAGGCGGACAAAATCATCATATAAACTGATTTTTTCTTGGCCGAATACCTCTTCAAATGCCTCAACAATTAACTTTTGAATCTCTGTTTCCGGAGCAACATACTCAGCACGCAAACTATTAATATCAATTTCAGGGAGTGCTTTTTTATCTACTTTACCGTTAACGTTTAAAGGAATATGGTCTAATTCAATAACATATGAAGGAACCATATAATCCGGTTTACATTCACTCACATAACTAGAAATATAATCATTTAAA
>ONIK01000117.1 GCA_900317865.1 uncultured Methanobrevibacter sp.
TATGGTGATAATAATGAGATTAATTTGCTTGAAACATATTCTGGAAAAGAGACTGTTAGAGACTCCGCTCATATGAGGACTTGGATTGGACACCAGCTTTTAGCGCCTTCAAAATTCAGTGAAGACTATGACCATAATGCTGTTTATCCTCTCTGTTTTACACCAGATAAAGCAGTTTCACTACAAGATGTTTCTCAAGTTATTCGTAATAGATATGAAGGAACAAAATATTCTCCTGATGAAACTGGTAGAATTGATATGAGGGTAATTGGAACTGATGCAACATTAAGTGCCCATGTGATACAGGTGTTCCCTGATCTTCCATCAGAAATGTCATGTCTTTGTTGGGTCAGTTCAGGTCCGGTAGTTTATGGTGTGCTTGTACCATTATCCAATGACTGTATAAATGTTATTTATTTAAAGACCTTTGTACTCGATGTGTGGAACCTGAGGACTGCAAAATTTATGGTAAATCTGTGCAGGCATACTGGTATGAAGCAGAAAGTAATATGTTCGCAGGAATGAGTAAAGTAATCAAGCAAGCAGAAGAAATAGAGGATAAAAATGCTAGAGCAAATTATATCACTTCCTACTGTAATTATATGCAGACTCTTGCATTCAATGACGGGAAAAAAATACTGAACGATGTGGCTTGGACACAAAGCAGATATAGTAATACTTATAAAATCGATTATACTGGTAAAAAGAGAGTTATACCTCCAATGGAAATAAATCTTAATGCATCAAAGTATAAATATGTTCCTGATGTTCCAGGAAACACTACCAATTCAACCATTTATGCAAAAGACATTGTCAAAGTCTTTAAAAATGAAACACAATTTTATGCAACATTTCTTGACAATGAAGGAAATTATCTGGCCAATGGAACTGTGGTTACATTCAATATAAATGGCATGTCCTATAACCGTACAGTTGGCGTGAATGGTTTAGCTAAAATGAATATTAACCTTAATCCTGGCAAATACATAATTACTTCCATCAACACAGTTACAGGAGAAAATGTGACAAATAATGTTACAGTTATTTCAAGAATCACAGAAAACCGTGATATCACTAAATATTATAAAAATGACACTCAATACATTGTTAAATTAATTGGTGATGGTGGTAATCCTGTTGGTGCAGGTGAAAGTGTAACATTCAACATTAATGGCGTATTTTATAATCGTACAACTGATGAATCAGGAATTGCAAAATTAAACATTAACTTACAGCCTGGAAATTATGTTATTACTGCAGAATACAAAGGTTGTAAAGCATCTAATAATATTACAGTTTTGCCGGTTTTATCAGCTTGCGATTTAACTAAAAAATACGGTACTCCGGACCAATTTGTTGCAACTTTGCTTGATGGTCAGGGAAAAGCCCTTGCTGGTAAAAATGTTACATTTAACATTAATGGTGTATTCTACAACAGGTTAACTGACAGCAATGGTCAGGCTAAGTTAAATATTAACTTAATGTCTGGAGAATATATAATAACTTCAAGTTATGATGGAAATAATATTGGAAATAAAATTACTATCACTAGTTGAGATTAAATTTTATTCTCAACCTTTTTTTATTTTTTAAATCAATATTTTTAAAATTAAATAAAAATTAGAACTATTTTTTTTAAAATTAGATTGGTATAAGATAATATTGCACTAATTTGAAAGATAGTGATAATATTTAATTAATATAATTTTAATAATATAATTTATTGTATAAGATATGTGATGGATATTTTAATATGTGCTGGGGGAATAGAATGCCGGTTGATAAGGAAAAGATGAAACAGGATTTAATGGATGAATCAAATAGCATTCTTAAAGAATGGAATGAGCCTTTTGTTGTTGATACAATTTCTGTAATGAATGCTCAGGGAAAAATAACTTTTTTAGGTTCTTTAAGGATATTTGATGAGAGAAATGCTTCTGACATAATGAAGGAAGTAAAGTCTAAATTTGCAAAATATGGCAAGTTGACCGTTAGGGATGAAAAGGTAGTGCCATGCTGCTCTGCCAGATATACCCATATTAGTTTTAATGTTGTTGTAGATAACTCATGAAGGAATTTAAGCTTAATTCACAATATAAACCTCTTGGTGATCAGCCTAAAGCTATTGAATCGCTGGTTAATGGTATCAATAATGATATTCGAGAACAGACATTATTGGGAGTAACTGGTTCTGGAAAGACTTTTACAATGGCTAATGTAATTGAAAAAGTCCAAAAACCAACTTTGGTTATTTCACATAATAAGACCTTGGCTGCACAACTATATGAGGAATTTAAAGAATTTTTCCCGGATAATGCCGTTGAGTATTTTGTCAGCTATTATGATTATTATCAGCCGGAGGCATATGTGCCAAGAACGGATACCTTTATTGATAAGGAGGCATCTATTAATGAAGATATTGATATGATGCGACACTCAGCGACCCAGTCTCTCCTTTCAAGGGATGATGTGATTGTTGTAAGCAGTGTAAGCTGCATTTATGGTATAGGTTCTCCTGAAGACTATGGGGAATTTGCATTCGGAATAGCTGTCGGCGATATCTATGACCGCTCAGATATTATAAAAAGACTTGTTTTCATGCAATATGAGCGTAATGACATTGAATTTGACCGCGGACAGTTCAGGGTCAGGGGAGATGTCATAGAAATAAATCCTGTTCATGGAACTCCTCCGATAAGAATAGAACTCTTTGGCGATGAGATAGATGCAATCAGCATCATAGATAATGTTACGGGCAAGAAAAAAGAAAGCCTTCAAAGATACATGATTTTCCCTGCAAAGCACTTTGTTGTCGGACAGGATAAGATGGATGTGGCATTAGCAAACATTAAAGCGGAATTGAATGAAAGACTGAATGAGTTAAATGCCATGAATAAACTGTTGGAAGCTCAAAGACTTGAGCAGAGAACCCGATTTGATATTGAAATGCTTCAGGAAATGGGATACTGTCCAGGGGTGGAAAACTATTCAATGCATCTGTCCGGACGTGAATGGGGAGAAAAGCCATATTCTCTATTGAAATATTTCCCTGATGACTTTTTAACTATTATTGATGAATCACATGTAACTGTTCCCCAAATTCGCGGAATGTATAATGGGGACCGTGCACGTAAAGAAACTCTGGTTGAATATGGTTTCAGGTTGCCTTCAGCAAAGGAAAACAGGCCGTTAAGATTTGACGAGTTTGAATCAAGTGTAGATAAGGTAATTTATGTATCTGCAACGCCTGGACCATATGAACTTGCAAAGTCACGAAATGTTGTTGAGCAGATTATACGTCCGACAGGGCTGGTTGATCCTGAAGTAATAATAAGGCCTGTTGAAGGTCAGGTTGAAGATTTGCTTGGTGAAGTTAAAAAAAGAGCTGAAAAGGATGAACGTGTACTTGTTACAACACTGACCAAAAGGATGGCTGAAGATTTAACGGATTACTATGCAAAAATCGGTGTAAAGGTAAGGTATATGCACTCCGAAATAGATACCTTGGAAAGAATTGACATTGTTGATGATTTGAGAAGGGGAACATTTGATGTACTTGTCGGTGTAAACCTTTTGAGGGAAGGTCTTGATTTGCCTGAAGTGTCTCTTGTAGCCATTCTGGATGCTGACAAGGAAGGATTTTTAAGAAATGAGACATCATTAATACAAACCATTGGCCGTGCTGCAAGAAATGTAAACGGTCAGGTAATAATGTATGTTGATGAAATGACCCAATCCGTTAGGAATGCAACGGATATCACTAGAAAACGCCGTTTCCTCCAGATGAAATATAATGAGGAACATGGAATCGTACCGAAATCCACTACAAGAACATTGAAAGAAAAAACCGAAGCTGAAGAAAAGATTGCATCAGGTGCAGATGTCAGTAAAATGCCTAAAGACGAGTTAAGGCTACTCATTAAGGATGTTGAAAGTGACATGAAAGAGGCAGCTGCAAGACTTGACTTTGAAAGGGCAGCTGAGTTAAGAAATAAATTATATGCACTTAAAGGATTTGAAAAGAACTAGTTTTTTAAACATAATGCGTCAACAGATTAAAATTAATATCTAATAAATTCATATTATATAT
>ONIK01000115.1 GCA_900317865.1 uncultured Methanobrevibacter sp.
AAAAACATAATTATTATATTAAACTAAAATGAGGCTAATCCATGATATGGAACGAAGAAATAGAAACAATGTCAAGGCAAGACCTTGAAGAACTACAACTAAAAAAACTTCAAAAGACTGTAAAAAGGGCATTTGATAAAATTCCCTATTATAATAAGAAATACAGTGAAGCTGAAGTTTTTCCAGAAGATATAGAATGTTTAAAAGATATTGAAAAATTACCATTCATTACAAAAGACGATTTGCGTGAAAGCTATCCCTACGGATTATTTGCAGTTGACATGTCAGAAATTAAGGAATTGCATTCATCTTCAGGAACTACCGGAAAACCTGTAGTATCAGGTTATACAGAAAAAGACTTGGACACATGGGCAGAAACAATAGCCCGCGGACTTACCATGATGGGTATCGGCAAAGATGACATTCTGCAGAATACTCATGGATACGGAATGTTTACCGGAGGATTTGGTGTTCACTACGGATGCCATAAAGTCGGAGCAACAATCATTCCGATTTCAACCGGCCAAACCAGAAGACAAATCGATATCATGAGCGATTTCGGAGCTACAGGCATTATATTTACACCATCATATGGAATTCATTTAGGTGAAGTCGCATTAGATGAGGGAATTAATCCTAAAGATTTAAAAATTAAAGCAATAGGTTTTGGAGCTGAAATGTGGACTGAAGAAATCAGACAAAAAGTAGAGGAAATCTTCGGTACAAAAGCCTACAACATTTATGGATTAACTGAACTGATGGGACCTGGAATAGGCGTTGAATGTGAAGCACAGGAAGGCCTTCATATTCCGGAAGACATTTACTATCCGGAAATTATTGACCCTAACACATTAAAAACTTTAGAAGCAAATACCCCCGGAGAACTGGTTTTAACCAACCTTGAAAGAGAAGGTATGCCTGTCATCAGATTCAGAACAAAAGATTTGACCAAAATTACCTATGAAAAATGCAGCTGTGGAAGAACACATGCAAGAATGAGTAGAATTACCGGCAGATCCGATGATATGATTAAAGTCAAAGGAGTAGCTATTTTCCCTTCACAAATTGAAAAAGCATTGCTTAGAGCAGGTGATGTAGAGCCTCATTATTTAATAATAGTTACAAGACCTGGAACTTTAGATGAAATTGAAGTTAAAGTAGAAGCATCCCCAGACATTTTCTTTGACGGTGTTAAGGAAATGATGGCAATTCAAGAAAAAATTGGAAAATCCATTGAGAATGAAACCGGTATTAGAGTAAAAGTAACTCTTGTAGAACCAAAAACATTACCTAGATTTGAAGGAAAAGCAAAAAGAGTTATTGATGAAAGAAATTTGCATTAGGTGACATAAATGAAAATCAAACAACTATCAATATTTTTACAAAACAGAATGGGCAGCTTATCAAAACCTTTAGAAGTCCTTACAGTTGCCGACGTTAACATCAGAGCAATGTGTATGGCGGATACATCAGAATTTGGTATTTTAAGACTTGTAGTCGATGACCCAGATAAAGGAAAAGAGGCATTAGAGCAGAATAACTTCCTTGTTAAAATAACCGAAATCATCGGTGTTGAAATGCACGATGCACCCGGTGGCCTTACAAGTGTGTTGAATATAATTAGAGATAACAATATTGATTTGGAGTATCTTTATGCATTTACACATGAAAAAGAAGGAAAAGCTATTTTATTGCTTCATGCAGATGACATAGATGCTTTACTTGATGTTTTAAACAAAAACAATATACCAATTGTTCCAAGTGATGAAGTTTATTCATTATAAACTTCAAATTCTCTTTTTTAAAAACTTTTCACTATTATTGAAATATTAAATAATACACATATTTCAAAAAATAATTTTAAATAATATAGTAAAATATAGCTAATTTTATCATGTGCAAACATGAAAAATTTTAAGGTGTTAAAAATGGGTAAACTAGAAGACAAAGTAGCAATAGTAACCGGTGCAACTTCCGGAATGGGTAGAGACTCAGCAAAATTATTCGCTGCCGAAGGAGCAAAAGTAGTTGTAACCGGAAGAAACGAAGAACGTGCAAAAGCTGTTGTTGATGATATCAAAGCTGAAGGAGGAGAAGCCATTTACGTAATAGCAGATATGGCAAACTTAGATGATATACAAAAAATATTCGATACAACAATGGACACCTATGGAACTGTTGATGTTTTATTCAATAATGCTGGAATGTTAAGCATGTCCCCATTAATGGATTTAACCATTGAAGAATGGAATAAAATCTTTAATGTAAATGTAACCTCCGCATTACTTTTAACACAATTAGTAGCTCCGGTAATGAAAGAAAAAGGAAAAGGAACTATTGTTAACACATGTTCTGTAGCTTCATTTGGAGCTCACCACGGATTTGCTGCATATGTTGACAGTAAACATGCAATGATGGGTCTTACAAGATCTATTGCATGGGAATTAGGTCCGGAAATTAGATGCAATGGTATTGCACCAGGATTAATCCACACTGCAATGGTGGACAGTATTGGTGGACCAGAAGCACTACAACAAATGATTGACCAATGCCCAGTAAAAAGATGCGGACAACCTGAAGATATTGCCAGTGTTGCACTCTTTTTAGCTTCAGATGACTCTGCATTTATCGACGGACAGATTATAAAAGTAGACGGTGGATTTGAGATTTAAATATCTCAATCTTTTTCTTTTTTTAACTCATCAATTTTCTTGTTTAATTCTTTAACTTCTTGTGTTAAATCATCAATTTGTAATTCCAAATCTGTATGAGAATCCCTACTGATTTTTGATACATATATTGAAGAAATAACTGCAGTAATAGCTGCAAAAATAAGCACACCGCCAATCATAGCAATGATTCCCACAATTCTACCCCCTAAAGTAGTAGGAACAACATCACCATAACCGGTAGCTGTTATAGAAACAATAACATACCAGAAAGCTGTTGCAAAATCATTGATTTGAGTATCAACCAAATACATGAGCAATGAAATGAAAAATATAAAAATAATTGCCCATGAGAGAATTTTATCCAATAATGTTCTTTTTAAAAATTTTTCTAAAGTTTCACTATCCTGATTAATAGCAAACAACTTAATATAGTGAATTAATTTAATTAATCTGAATGGCCTTAATAATATAAGATAATAAGGAAACATTCCCCAAATACTTAATGCATTTTCCTTTAAGTAATGCTTTTTATCAACAGCATGCTTATAGCTATAGAAGAACTCAATCCACAAAATAATACATAATACAAAATCAAAATACAAAAAAACTGATTTAAAAAGAGGGTCAGTTGAAAAAAATGATACATAGAATAGAAGAACAAAATCAACCAATATTAATATACTAATAATAAAATAAAATAGTTGTTTTCTATCGTATCTCATAATATCTCCATATTATCAACACAGCTAACTAACTTTGAAGCCAACATTCGTGTAAATTCCATCTCTTCATAAGTATAGCATTCATAAACAATTGTAGGAATACCTGCATTGGCTGTCGGTTCTGTTATAAATGGCGGACTTGTTCTATGTTCCGGCGCATAATAAACCAATTCTTCAATAGAATAAATGATATTATTTACATATTTGGTTGAATTATCATCAAAACCAGGCGCAAAAACAAAATTGGTAATTTCATATTCACCCGGACCGCGCAGGCCTCTATTTGAGTGTATATCTAAAAACAGATTATATTTCTTACCAATAATATCATCTTTAATAAACTCCTGTGCTAAAAGCTGGCCTTCAAGACGACCCTCAGTATCACTATTTGGATTGTTAACTTGGATATTATAAAGATAATAGCAATATTTCAAGTCTTCTCTTTTCGTCAACTCATCAAATAGTGCCCTGTGAGATTTGCTTTCAAGAGGATGCATTCCAATTACATAAGCAATTTTAACACTGGAATTTTTATCTCCAAAAGGACCATGAATGTAGACACTACCGAAATCATT
>ONIK01000114.1 GCA_900317865.1 uncultured Methanobrevibacter sp.
GGTAAAGTACCTCCTACTACTGATAATCTTGCTGATGCTGCTGCAGGTGAACATGAAGAATGGACTGTAATGTATAAAAACTTCGCTGCTGAAGCACGTGAAGAAGGCTTGGATGAAATTGCAGATTTATTTGATGCGGCTGCAGCTACAGAAAAAGCTCACGAAGACAGATACAATGCATTGTCTGATAAAATTGCAGCAGGCAAAGTCTTTAAGAAAGATGAAGAAATTGCATGGAAATGTAACAATTGTGGATACATCCATTATGGAAAAGAAGCTCCGGAAGTTTGTCCGTTATGTGATCACCCACAAGCTCACTTCAGAAAAAAGGATGAAAGTTATATCTAAAACTTTTTTTTCTTTTATTTTTTTTTAATTTTACTGTTTTTTAAGATATGGATTGATATCAAAAATATCTAACACCATAAAAAATTATTTAATTTATAAAAATTAATATTTTATTAATGAAAGAAGTGCAGAATACATTTAAATCAATCGTTGAAAATCCGAGACATATTTTTAAACTTACAATACAGGGAATACTGGTCGGAATCTTTTCAGGTTTAATGGTATGTCTGTATAGATTTCTTTTGTATGGCTCAGAAGATGTATTAAGAAGCTATCTGGCAATTATAAACAGTAATATTTTATACATTGCACTATTTTTCATATTTTTAGTTATTTTAGGTTTATTGACTGCTTTTCTGATGCGTTGGGAAAAGGATGCTATGGGAAGCGGTATTCCTCAGGTTAATGCAGAAACTAAGGGATTTTTAGATGTCAACTGGTATAAAACATTGTTTGCCAAAATTGTAGGTGGTGTTTTTACAGCTCTTGGAGGATTGTCTCTTGGTCCTGAAGGTCCGTCTGTCCAGATTGGGGCAATGGCAGGTAAGGGTGTTTCTAAAATATTCAATGAATCAAAAACCGATGAACTAAGACTGATTCTTGTCGGTTCTGCAGTCGGTATCACTGCAGCTTTCAATGCTCCATTGGCTGGTGTTATATTCATACTGGAGGAAATTAACCATGGTTTTGATAAAACTTTGGTTTTTATAGCTTTGGTATCGGCTATTGTTTCTGATTTTATATCAAAAATGATTTTTGGTCAGTCTACAGCATTGACATTTCCAATATCAAATATTCCTCTTTCTTCTTACTGGCTTTTGATTTTGCTGGGTTTGATTTTGGGATTGCTAGGTTATGTTTATAATGTTGGAATGATAAAAGCAGAGGATTTATGGGCTAAAATACCAAATTTAAGTCTGGAAGTAAAATTCGTTTCAGTATTTCTTGTTTCCGGTGTGATTGCTTTGATAATGCCTGAGATAAGCTGTGGCGGACATTATATGATGGGATTATTTGATGCAGCCATTCCTTCTTTAGGTTTGCTTCTGATTTATTTTGTCGGAAAATATATATTTTCCATATTTTCATTTTCATCAGGTGCTCCTGGAGGCATATTTTTGCCTATTTTGGTTTTGGGAGCTTATATTGGAGCTATATTCGCATCAATATTCATTCCAATTTGCGGTCTTGACAATACATTGGTTTATAAGTTTATCATTATTTCAATGGCAGGATTTTTCACGGCAACTGTCAGGTCACCTATTACAGGTATTGTTTTAATTTCTGAGATGAGCGGCTCTACTTCAGCATTGGTTGCAATGCTTGTTGTCTGTCTGATAGCATATATTGTACCGACACTTCTTGGTAATGAACCGATTTATGAGGCTTTGCTGGATAGGTTATTGGAAAAACGTCAGGAAAAATTCACTCCCGAACCTTCAAGACATGTTTTGTCCGAGTACATGGTTCCTTTGGACTGCAAATACATTGGTGTTGAAATTCAAAACATTCCATTTCCTAAAAATTCAATTGTAGTTTCTGTTATTCGAAATGGTAGTTATGTTATTGCACAGGAAGATTTTAAGATAAATTATGGGGATCAAATTCATATTTTGACTGATGTCAATGATTTTCCATATGCCAACAGAGAGATTGAAGAGATTATTAACGGTAAAAAGTATTAATTATCCTACATGAGTTAATTCAAATCTTTATTATTTTTTGATATAATTTAAAAGTTTAATTTTTTCTTTCAATAAAATAGGGTTCTGCAAAAGAACTATTGAAATTATTAATCAACCATTTCATTTCCTCAATAGAAATTCACTTAAAGATTCATGACCAACTATTAAATATGAATCCGATTTTCAAAAGACATTCCATAAGAAAATACAGTGATGCTGAAGTTACAGATGAACAGATTGAAAACTTGCTGAAGGCAGGTATGCAGGCACCATCTGCATGTAACCAGCAGGCCTGGGAATTCATCGTTGTTAAAAATGATGAAGATAAGAAATCCATTTCCGAGATGCATAAGTTCGCCAAACCTGCTGGTGAAGCTTCAAGGTTGATTGTTGTTTTAGGCAATTTGAATGAAGCAAAAATAGAATCCATGATTGAGCAGGATTTGGGTGCATGCTGTGAAAATATACTGCTTCAGGCAACTTATGAAGGTTTGGGTGCAGTGTGGTTAGGTTTCCATCCAATAGAAGACCGCAGCAAAAAATTAATGGATTATTTAAAAATCCCCGATAATTGCATTCCCTTTGCTGTAATTTGTATTGGCTATCCTGCATTGGAAAGTAATCCTAAAATGAGGTTTGATGAATCAAAAGTACATTTCGATAAATATTAATTATATTTCTGTTAGAAATTTTTAGGCAAATATAAATAATAATAAAACAATAATTTTAAATAATAACTTACATTGTAAGTTTAATATTTATTCGAGGTTAAATGATGGTAAGTGTAAACTTAGAAGCTAAAAAAACCGTAGATGTAATGATTGAAAAAGCAGATGCATTAAACATCGCAGTATCTACCTTAGATAATGGTGCTACCGTTTTGGATTGTGGTGTAAATGTAGATGGAAGTTTTAAAGCAGGTGAACTTTATACTAAAGTTTGTCTTGGCGGACTTGCAGATGTTGGAATTTCAATTCCTGGAGACTTGTCTGAAAAATTCGCACTTCCTTCTGTAAAAATTAAAACAGACTCCCCTTCTATTTCAACTTTAGGTTCTCAAAAAGCAGGCTGGTCTGTTAGTGTTGGAGATTTCTTTGCATTAGGTTCAGGTCCGGCTCGTGCTATTGCTTTAAAACCGGCTGAAACTTATGAAGAAATTGATTATGAAGACAAAGATGCAGATTTAGCTATTTTAACTTTAGAAGCTGATGTATTGCCTGGTGAAGATGTTGCACAATACATTGCTGATGAATGTAATGTTGACGTTAAAAACGTTTACTTGCTTGTAGCTCCTACTTCTTCATTAGTTGGATCCATCCAAATTTCCGGAAGAGTTGTTGAAAACGGAACTTATAAGATGTTGGAAGCTATTAAATTTGATGTAACAAAAGTAAAACATGCTGCAGGTATTGCCCCTATCGCACCAATTGATCCTGACGGATTAAAAGCAATGGGTAAAACTAACGATGCTGTTTTATTCGGTGGAAGAACTTACTACTATGTTGAATCTGATGAAAATGATGATATTGCTGATGTGGCTGCCAAATTACCATCATCTGCAGCTGACGGATACGGAAAACCATTCTTTGATGTATTTAAAGAAGCTGAATTTGATTTCTATAAAATAGATAAAGGAATGTTTGCTCCAGCTGAAGTTGTTATCAATGATTTAACTACTGGAAAAATATATAAAGAAGGATTTGTAAATGCGGATTTACTTAAAAAATCCTTTGGTGTAGATGAATAATTTTTCTTTAGCTATCTTTTGATAGCTTTTTTTTACTTTTTTTCAATTTTTTTGCTAAATTTTGTATTTTTTACTATTAATATTTATATACTAGTTATTTGTAAAATATAATTAACTCTTTTTTGAGTATAAATTATAAGGTGATAAAATATGGAATATGGAGAAATATTTACAAATGCTTTAAAATACCCGATTTCAGATTATGCTAAATTATTGATTTTGGGTGTTGTACTTTTAATATCTAGTGTACCGGC
>ONIK01000116.1 GCA_900317865.1 uncultured Methanobrevibacter sp.
CAGTTTTAAGAAGAGTAATACTTTAATAACATTTATATGGTTATTACTCCCAATAATAAAATAGATTACTCATTTAATTTGTTTAATTGAGTAATTAAGAGATAATATTTAATAAATGTGTTGGCGAGAGTAATATGGAAATTTATATCGAAAAAGTTGCTATGATTCGACCTTTAACAAATCCAAAAAATTGTGATTTAGATTTGGAAATGGATTGGTCAATTGATTATACCCATAAGGATCAAAACTATATTGGATATAATTGTATTTTGAAATCAATTTTTTTAGATTTAAACTTTAAAATTGAAGGTATTTTGAAATTAGAAGATTCTGAAGAATTTAGGGAAGAAACATCTTCTCAACTTATTGTAAATAATTCATTTGATATATTGATGAAAATGTTTTCTTTAACAGTACCATCAACTCATAGGTTATCAAAAGAGGAATCTGTTGGTAATTTTGGAAGTGCAAATGTTTCTAGTACTCTTTATAACTAATTAGGTGATATGACATGTTAGAAATAAAACACACGTTATGCCCTTCCTGTAGTGTTGGTTGTGGTATTAATGTTGTTTCACATGAGGGGGATGTAGTTGGAACTTATCCATATAAAAGACATCCGGTTAATGAAGGAAAAAATTGTTTAAATGGCAGAAATTCAATTGAAGCATATAAAAATAAATTAGAAAGTGCTATTGTTTCAAATTCAGATGTAGACATAGATAAAGCAATTGATGAAATTTGCAGTAATCTCAAATCAAAAGATTCAGATAAAATTACAGTATTCTGCTCTGGAAATAATAGTGTTGAAGATATTGAAGCAATTAAAAGTTTTGCTGAAGCAAATAATTATAATATTGCTTCATATGCTGATAATATCGTTGATATTGATGGAGAAGTTGCATCCTATGATGATGTTGAAAAAGCATCCAAACTTATTGTTATCGGGGATGTATTATATACCAATCCATTGATTGGAAGAAGAATTATTCATGCAAAAGATAATGGAGCTGATGTTTATTCTTTCACTCCAGAGGGTTCTGTAACTGCAAATGTTTCAAATGAAATTTGTGACAGTATTGATGATGTTTTAAATAATTTTGGAGATAATCTTGATGAATCATCAGTAATTTTATTTAACACTGTAAATTCATCCGAAGATTTGGATAAAATTAAAGAAATTGCAGATAAGGCAAACTCTAAAATATTGCCTGTTTTCAGTAAATGTAATTCAAAAGGTGCTTGTGAAATTATTAAAGCACAGTCAAAAGAAGAATTTGTAGAGTTATTAAATGATACTGACTTGTTACTTGTTTTCAATGATGATTTAATTCCTGAAATTGATTTTGACTTTGGATCAATTTCAACCATTGTAAGCTTTGTGCCATGTGAGAATTCAACTTCTAATGCTTCACAGATAGTTGTTCCAGTCAAATCATGGCTTGAAAATGACGGCAGTTTTGTAAATGCTATGGGTGAGACTCAAACATTCAGTGCAGTAATTGAATCAGATGCATTGGGTGTGGATGAAGTTATTGAAAAAATCCAAAATAAATTGTGAGTGATAATATGAGTTATGTTTTAGCTAAATCAAAAAATCCAGACATTCAGGAAGCAGGAGAATGTGGTGGAGCCGTAACAAGTATTTTCAAATATTTATTAGATGAAAATATTGTTGATGGTGTATTGGCTTTATCTCCTGGTGACGACATATATGATGGAGTTCCAACATTTATAACTGATTCTGAAGATTTGATTAAAACCGCAGGTTCTTATCATTGTGCTCCAACAATGTTTGGAGATATAATCCAAAAATATCTTTCAGATAAGAAAGTTGCGGTATCCGTAAAGCCATGTGATATCCGTTCAATTGATGAACTTATTAAAAGACATAAAATTAATCCAGATAACATTTTTACTGTTGGTTTAAACTGTGGTGGAACCGTATCACCTGTAACCGGAAGAAAAATGATAGAGTTGTTCTATGATATTAATCCAGATGATGTTGTAAGTGAAGAAATTGACAAAGGACAGTTTATTGTAGAACTTGCAGACGGAACTGAAAAGGGCGTAAAGATTCATGAACTGGAACATGAAGGCTACGGTCGCCGTTTGAACTGCCAAAGATGTGATGTTAAAATACCTAGAAAAGCCAACATTGCTTGCGGTAACTGGGGAGCAAGTGACGGCTGGACATTCATTGAAATAAATGATGAAAAAGGTGAAGAATTAATTAAAGGTGCTCAAAAAGCAGGTATTTTAGAAACCAAATCACCTTCCCAAGATGCAATCGATGCAAGATTAAAAGTTGAAGGCATCATGATTAAAATGGCTAAAAAGAATCAGGATGTCAATTATGAAAAAGTAAGTGGAATAAAAGAATGGGATCGCTGTATTAGATGTTGCGCATGTAGGGATGTATGTCCTATCTGTTGGTGTTATGAAAACTGTGAACTCAATAAATCTTACTTTAATGCGTCTGATGTTCCTCCAAGTCCTATTGCATTTCAGGGTATAAGATTATCCCATATGAGTTTCAGTTGTTGTGATTGCGGTCAATGTGATGATGTTTGTCCAATGGATATACCTGTATCTTTGATTTTTGATAAATTGCAGAAAAAATATCAGGATAGAACAGGATACGTAGCAGGTGTAAGTGATGATGTAAAACCACCATTATACAGTCCTGCAAAAGAGGAATTATGAGGTGTTTTTAATGTCTGATGAATTAAAAATTGTTGGATTATTGTGTAATTGGTGTTGTTATGGTGGAGCTGACACTGCAGGTACTGCACGTATGCAATATCCTCCAAATGTAAGAATTATTCGTGTAATGTGCTCCGGAAGAATTAATCCTTCAATGATTTTTAAAGCATTTGAAGAAGGAGCAGATGGTGTATTTGTAGGTGGCTGTCATATTGGGGACTGCCATTATGATGCAGGTAACTACAAATGGTCCAGAAGATCAAAAATTGTTGAAGATATTCTGGAGGAATTTGGGATTGAAAAGGAAAGATTCCGTCATGAATGGATTTCAGCATCTGAAGGAGAAAAATTCCAAACAACTATGGATGAATTTTATAAAACCCTTCAAAAATTAGGTCCTTTAGAACTGAAATGAAATCATAATCAGCCATATACTTAATAGCTATTATATTAATTTATAATAGCTATTTTCCCTCTATAATTGTTTTTCCAAGATTAGTGTTAAGATACTAATCTTAGAAAAATAGTTTGACAATAATGTTTGATTATTTTTCGTTTGATTATTTTATATTAAAAAACATACATCAGCCTTAGAGGTATTTCAGAATTGTCGGCATAACCAGTTTTGAAATATTCCTCATTAATATAAAATAATTGTTTAATTTAAAAAAAAGAGAGAAGTTATGGAGAACATAACGTTCTTTCACTGTCTACAATAGCTATTAGGGTAATCTCACAATTGTTATCCTAATTGGCTATTTTTTAAAAACTTTTTTTTCTTTAACTTTATATTGAATAAAAAACAAAATATTTTATGGTGATATTAAATGGTATCCGAAAATATGGAAAAAGCATTAAATGCTCAATTAAACGCTGAGGTATACTCAGGATATTTATACTTATCCATGGCAGCTTATTTTGAAGATGAAGATTTAGCAGGATTTGCTAACTGGATGAGAGTACAAGCTGAAGAAGAATTAGAACATGGTATGAAATTTTACGACTACATTATCAGAAGAGGAGCTTCTGTTACATTAACCGCAATTGAAGGACCTCAAACTGAATGGGATTCTCCATTAGCTGCATTTGAACATGTTCTATCACATGAACAAATGGTAACCGGCTTAATCAATGATTTAGTTAATTTGGCTATTGAAGAAAAAGACCATGCAACCAACAACTTCTTGCAATGGTTTGTTGAAGAACA
>ONIK01000113.1 GCA_900317865.1 uncultured Methanobrevibacter sp.
TCTGTTATAGAAAACGCCATTGATGTTCATGGTAATGTTAACGCCGGATACTGATTTACCTTCACCGTCAATCAATGAAATAAAGAATTGTGACTCGTTCCTGTAGTATTTTACTAAGTCCTCAGCAATCAATGTCGGCAATACTGTGATTTTATTTTCAACTGTTGTGCCGTTGAATGTTGTTTTTATTGTGTAGTTGCCAGGATTTAAATTAATGGCTATTGATGCAGCCCCGTTTTCATCACTTGTTCGGGTATAATTCATGCCATTGATTTCAAAGGTTACTGTTTCGTTGGCAACATCAATTACTGCTTCAAACTTGGAATCGTTTTTATATATTTTAACCAAGTCTTCAGTGTAAATAGGTGAATCAACAGTATAAACTTTTATACAGCAAACAATATTCTCATCGTAAGCATCAACCCAGGAGCCATTCTCAAGATATTTTGATGTGCCTTTTATATAATGTTGTCTGGAATCCAAAATTCCTGGAACTGCATTTGATTTAATCTTAACGGCAAAAACATCTCCATTTTTAACTGGAATGAATGAATCGAGTTGAATTGTATGGAAACCGGCAAATGGAGAAACACCATTTTGGGAATATTTTAATGCATTATTTATGTAGATTTCAACGCTGTATTCGACATCGGCATCATTAAAGTATGTTCCAACACCTGCAATCATATCATTCGAAATTGCAACATACTCATTGACGTATTCATTCATATCTTCATTAAAGATTAAATTTCCAAGAATATCGTACTGATAATTTTTATTATACTCAACAGTATTTTCAAGCAAATATGCAACTGCATAGTAAGAAGTTACAAAGTTTACATCATAATATGAAATATAATAATAACCTTGATCTCCGGATTCTGTTCCCCAGCTGTTTTTAATTATCCATGCACCATCTCCAGGAGGTGTGATTAAAAAGTTATCTGCGGAGTAACTGTCATCCCAGCCAATTAATGCAACACAATGGTCACCTGCTTCAGATTCGTTGTTATACTGTGCATTTGTTTCCGGATTTAAGTGTGGGGGATCATTATCTGCAGCATAAGTAACAGCTAAAGCACCATATTTTAAAATAGCTTTTTTTAATAAATCGTTATCGGTAACATTATCTCGTGAAGGTATGAAAGCAACGTCCTGGAAATGAATGCTGTTATTCGGTGACATTATTAATGAAACTTTTCCAATTTGATCATAATGGTCATTTTCGGTCGAAAATACACCAAACCAGCTTAAAGCATAAGCGGCAGCTACTATTGGATAACCGCTTTCAATTTTTTCCTTGATTCCATATTTATTATATTGCAGAGACATGTCTTCAATGTTATTTTCAGAAATGTCCATTTCAATACCCAAATATCTTAATATTGCTGATTCCATAGCACCTGTTGACCCGAATGTCCAGCATGTACCCATACGGCCCTGATCTCTGACAGGAGTGCTCCATCCCCAGTCACGCAAATCAAATCTGGAAGGCATTGTAGCGACATCTATTGTATTGTTGATTAAAACAAGTTTATTTCCACCATTAACCATTATACTATCATAATTTGTATTATTCAAATCATAGGAATCATCAGCACTATATTCATTATTTTCCAAAATTGAACTGCAGTCAAATTCTGTAAAAACATCGTTAAAACTACCGTTCAACATTTTATTGCCTGAAAATTTATTATATGTAATATTATAATTTGAATCATAACCATATACTGCACTTCCATATTGTGCTGTGTTATTGGCCAATTCACAATTAATTAAATTTAATGTGGTCATATCATTAAATATTGCGCCGCCGAAAGTACCTCTGCTGTCGTTATACAATGCATGATTTTCATTGAATGATGAATCTGAAATATCTGCATTAACATAGGAAACATATATCGCACCGCCATCATATTCAACTGAATTTTTTGAGAAAGTACAGTTATTTACAGTGAGGTTGCCGGACAATTGCATTACTGCCCCGCCAAATCCTGAATGACAGTTGATAAAATCGGAATTGGTAATTTCAACATTGCCTGTCATGTCAGTATCTCCACTAACATCAGCCACTATAGCTCCACCATTTTTCATAGAAGTGACATTGATAAATGTACAATTGTCAATTACAGTTTTTTCCGCATTTTTTACCGCAATTGCTCCAGCAGATACTCTAGAATATAAATTAATGAATTTGGAATTCTTGATTATTGTTTTTGTAGTTCCTTTAACTGCAGTTGAATAATCTGAAGTGAGATTCATAAATGTCGAGTTTAAAATAGCAATATTGACATTTGGAGATTCAGTATAAATAAATCCCCAATCATGCATATTTAAACCTGACACCATTGCATTGTTAATTTCCAGTTCAATGGACTCATTAGGTATAAGGTTTTCTATATTTAAAATTCCCATAGGAGAAGTACAATCTATAAATCTATCATTATTACTAACATATGTTCCTATAATCAGAATAATGCCAAATGTGTCAGAAGTATCATTTATAAAATTAACGTTATTTGTTGTTAAACTGCAATTTGTCTTTATATAAAAGACACTCCCTACAGTATGGTTTGCATTCATTAATGTAAGATTATTTACTGTTACATTTTTCGCAGAAATTAAAAATATTGGAGATTGAAAATTTGCATCGATTGTATGGCCGTTACCGTTGATGACAAAATTATCTGCACCAAGAGGTATAAATTCGCTATTGTCAGATTCATTGTTAAACTTATAATCATTCGTCATTTCAAAAACACTCTCTGAATTAAGAATATCATTATTCAGGTCAGTGAATGTTTTTGGCTCATCTACAGCAGTAACATCGTTCTGTGTAGTTTCCAGGATATTTTGATTATCATTGTCCGTTACATCAAAGGCATCTGCTGCACATACAGTACCTGCAGACATTATTAATACTAACAGGACAACCGTAATTTTTAAAGATTTCATATTTTCTCCCCAATTGAATGTTTATTGAATTTTATATATAATTATTTGTTTTTATTTAATAATCTTGAAATAAAAATAAAAATTATTTAATATGCGGTAATTAATCTAATCATTTCCTTAAAGTTTCTCCATATTCTGTCAGATGTGTTTAAAATCAAAATAGATTGCTTTCGTTGAATTAACATTAACTTGGCTGAATTATCCATTAAAATACTCTACTAAATAATTATCAATGCCGTCAACTTAATTTTTGATTTCATATTTTTTTCCTTTTTTTAAATTGGTTTGTAGTTCATGTTGAATTTCCGTTGTTTTTTGGGTTTTCTGGGTGTCGATGGTTTTTTCATGTTTTTGTTTGGGGATTTTGTGCAGGAATCTATTAATTTTCTTGTGTATTTTCTTATTATTTCTTTGGTGGGGTTTAATATCATTATAGGTAAGTATTTTTTGAGTTTTCGGATTAGGTGTGCTTGATTTACTTTGTATGTTTCTTTTATTCCTTTTTGTCTTTTGGTTCGGTTTATTAGTAGGTTGAAGTAGTTTTCATAGTATTGGAATATGTTATATTTGAGGAATTTTGAATATATGTCTTGTTCTATGGTTATTTTTCTTTTTCCTGTGTAATTTTCTATTGCTAGTCTGTTTTTCAGTGTATTGTAGTTGGTTTCGATTCCCCAGCGTAAATTATAGAGTTCTTTAAAATCTTTTATTATGAAGTTTTTATCCATAATATTGGTTAGTAGTGTTTCTTTTGTTCCATTTTTTAGTGTTATTGTTAGTATTCTTAATTTTAAGTATTTTTTATTTTCATATTCTGTTTTTAGTGTAGGATTGTGGAATTTTTTTAATCTGTCTTTTTTGAGTTCTATTTTGATTTTGGAGTCATTTTCTGTAATGGTGTATCTTTCGTCAATGTAGCTTTTATCTTTTAATTTGACTATAAAATAACTATTAATGGATATTATGTGTGCATATAGTTCCATTGCGTTGTATCCTCTGTCAAAAATAAAAATTGATTTTTCTGGAGTGATTAAATCTTTGATGTTTTCTAGGTTTTGGTGCATTAGTGGCAATTCTGCTTGTTTGTAGTTTCCTATGATTTCATCGAGTATAAATCCATTTAATAAGTCCATTATTGATGAAAATTTTGCTATTGCAGGTTTTCTATATTTTGGTGTGTTTTTGATGCCAAATTCGGATCTTACTTCTTCAAAATCAGGGATTTCAAAATCAGATCCGTCACCACCAAACAATCGAAATCCTTTATATTCGTTGAAAAAACTATTATTAGTATTATAATTTATTAAACGTAAATATTCTTTATT
>ONIK01000112.1 GCA_900317865.1 uncultured Methanobrevibacter sp.
GATAATCAAACAGCGGATAATGTATTATTATCTAGTCCTGTAGATGATGTAAGTTTATCTAGTCCTGTAAATGATGTAAGTTTATCTTCTCCCGTTAATGATGATTTATTAGGTTCTGCACCTAGTCTTTCTGAGATAAGTTATGAGGATTTAGTTATTAAAGACATAAACTTTACTGGAGATCGTACTAATTTAAATATCGAAGGTTTTACTCAAAATGGTTTAAGTATGTCTGATTTTACTATGTCTATAGTACCTGCTTCAGATTCTTCAAATCTTGATTTGAAAATGAATATTCCTGAAGTTACATATACAAACTTTGAAAATACCATGTTTAAATTTAAAAATCTCGATTTATCAATACTACCTAGTTCAAATCCATCAAGCCTTGAGTTTTCAGCAATAATGGATAGTTTAATATTAATAACTGGAAGAAATTATGTCAATTTAACCGACCTTAATTTGTTTTTCAAATCTTATCCTGAAACTAATGGTGTACGTTTAAATATTGATATAGGCGACTTTGTATACAACAATTTTAATGGCACAACCTTTGACTTTACAAATATTAAATATAGGATGGGCATAGGATTGGATGGACAAAAGCTTGCCATATCAGTAGTTTTACCTACATTAAATCTCATAAACGAGAATAATATAGTTAACCTAAAGGATTTAGATTTAAACATACTCTTGCCTAGTTTAAAATTAGGTGATCTTGATTTATCCATACTCATGTCAGATTTCCATTATGCTAACCCTAATGGCAGTATTATTGATATGACTAATGTGAACGTATCACTTGAGCCAATTTTAAATTCAACTAGCTTTAATTCAATTATTCGTATGGATACCTTCGATGTTTCTGGTGTAAATTCTACCGGAGAATTGTTCCCACTGTTAAATATCAGTAATTTAAACTTTGAAAACTTCACTACTGGATTGGACTTGTCTAGTGTTGACTTGACCGGAATTATATCTACTTTAGATATTTCTAAAATGGACTTATCCGACCTTGTCCGCTATTTGAGTTCAGGATTTAATATTACTACTTACACTAGTAATATGCCCGATCAATACAAAAGTTCTTTAGACTTTAATGCAATTGATCTTTCTAGTACAGGTTTAGCTAATATGAATTTTTCAGGTTTTGATTTAGGTAACTTTATTAAAGGCATGGATTTCTCAAGTATAGAAGACAGCACCTTTAATCTTACTGGAATATTCAATGCATTTGGCATTAATATATCTGATTTCGGTATTGACATGTCAGGTTATAATATATCTGCAATTAACATGTCATCCATTACTGATATTTTAAACAATCCTGATTTCAACATATCCGCAATTACATCTAAGTTAAACTTATCCGATCTTAACTTAGGTGGTCTTAATATATCTGGCTTAATAAAAAATCTTAATTTATCAAGCTTTAATCTTACAGATATTTTAGGTATGTTCAATATGAGTGGATTTAACTTAACAGAATTCTTTAAGAACTTTGACTTAAATAAATTGTTAAACTTGTTCATGAATAAATATGTTCCAGATAATACCACTCCAAATACAAATCCAGATTATCCAAGTTATAATCCGGTCAAATATGTAACCTATAATAATGCGGCTTCAAAAATCTACACGGTTTTACGTGCTTCAGATAACCTATTAATTTGTAAATCAAAATTATTCATTCTTGAATACTTAAACAAATTATTTAACATGACTTTCATCAATGGCCACTTAAAAGTATACATTGATGGTGAGTTAGTATTCGAAGGCGATACAACTGATGATTTAACACAGGTAATATTTGAAATCGTGGACAAATATCTTGGAGAACATGAAATAACCGTAGAATTCACAGATCGTGAAGGAAAATCAAATACATATAAAGAAAAAATAATAGTGGGATAAATTCTACTATTATTTAATTATTTTTTTTAAAAGACAGAATTATAATTTAAATTCATCTAAAAACTCCACAAACAAATCGAAAAATAACGAAAAATCATCACTGAAAGTAAAATCTTTTGCATTAAAAATAAAAATACTTAAATTTTCAATTTTATCTTTTAGAGAATGAGTGTCGAATTCAGGAGAATAATAACCATTTTCAGAATCGCTTACAACTAATGTTTTTGCTTTAATGTTGGTTAATTTATCTTCAACATCATATTCTGAAATAGCATCATTTCTAAATTTCAAATCATAAACATCCTTAAACAGACCTTCATCAATGAATTCATCCATTAATCCATCAATTTCTTTCAAAGACAAAACCTGAAATATATTTTTGGAATACAGCTGGGAGTATAACAATCCGTTAATTGATACCATAATTTTTGATAAATTCTGGCTATAAATATCATCACCATAAAAATCATTAGATGACGAAATCATGGAATCAATAACTTTTGAAATAACATAACGATAACCGTTTGTTTTAAATGAACTGTATCCAATTACCAAAAAGTCCATTTCATCAGGATACTCGCATCCCCATGTATAAGCTTCATAGCCACCAAATTCCACACCCAAAATACCAAGTACTTTGGTTATGTTAAATTTTTCAGCAAGAAATTTTCTTTTAAAGTTTACACAATCTTTAATAGAATATTGGGGAAAATCATACTTTAAATTGGTTGTGGATGGAGAACATGATTGAGGAAATCCTAAAGACGTTATTGAAATATAAAAAAAGTTATAATCTGCTAAAATACCCTCAGGACCAATCAAAGGACTTAAATCATCTAAAGATGAACAATCACCAGTAAACCTATGGCAGAATATGAAAGCATTGATAATATTACCTTCATCATCATATTTTGGAGTTCCCCTAGTTGTATATTCTACCTCGACATTATTAAGGACACGACCATAATCAAATTCAAATTCTTCCATAACATATTTTTCATAAGTATATTTAGAATTGCTCATCATATCCACCCATTTAAATTTTTTAGACAACACCACATTATCTATATCTCACGGCCCCATATTCTAACGAATAAAGATTTGTTAATTTACTTTTCTTGAATTGATTATCCTTGAAAAGAAGATTAATTAAACTGATTATTATTTATTATTTTATTTATTTACATATATATAATATAATCATTAATTATTCGACAAAATATTCAAATCCGAATAAGATTAACCTCACCACATAGTGAAAAAATACCTAGATTTTCTCATCACAATTACAACATAATGTTCGTTTTTAATCGAACAAATATTAAAGTAATAAAAAGTAATTAAATTTTAAAACCAAATATAACAAAATAAAAATAGTTTATTAAATTAAAATAATAATAAAAAATTTTAAAAATCAATAATAAATAAAATTTAATTAATATTAAAAAAATAAAGCTTTAAAAAATTGTTTTAAAAAATTTTTATAACCGAAACCTTTATATAGTAAGACTTACACACTATATTTGTCAAAGTTAAACTGACAAGGTTACAGAAAAATGTAGCCAAACTTTCTTATCATACTAATCAAACTTACGGAGATGATAACTATGGCTCAAAATGAAAAAATATTAAAAGTTGCAGAAGCCCTTTCCCAAAGGGAAATCGGACAAGGAATTGCAAGAATTGATCCTAATATAATGAGCGAATTAGGATTGAATGAAAGAGATATAATTGAAATCAACGGTTCTAAAAAAACCGCAGCTATAGTGCTTCCTTCACAGACTGACATAGGACTTGGAATTATAAGAATTGACGGACTGGTTCGTAAAAATTCCGGAGCTACCATCGGTGGCGAAGTAACAGTCAAAAAAGCAAAAGCAATAGAAGCTAAAAAAGTAGTTTTAGCACCAACTGAAGATAATATTCGTGTACAGGGAGATGTACGTAGTTTATTTATGGGTAAAGTAATGATGAAAGGAGACATTATCGGATCCCAAATCAGAGCCCCAAGACCAAATACAGGATTCAACAGTTTAATCGATGAATTAATGGACTTTACTCCAGCAATGAGAGAAATAAGATTCGCAGTATTGTCAACCCAACCTGGCGGAATTACCGTTGTCGGACCAAATACCGAAGTGGAACTTCATGAATCCCCTGCGGATGTAAGCAAACTAGAAGGTGTTACAAACCTTGTAGATGTAAGTTATGAGGATGTGGGTGGTCTTAAAGAAGAAGTTAAAAAAGTAAGAGAAATGATTGAAATTCCTCTTAAAAGGCCTGAACTATTTGAGAAATTAGGAATTGCACCTCCAAAAGGAGTATTGATGCACGGTCCTCCGGGAACAGGTAAAACATTACTTGCAAAAGCAGTAGCCAGTGAAAGTGATGCTCATTTCATATTAATCAACGGTCCAGAAATAATGAGTAAATATGTTGGCGGATCTGAAGAAAACCTGAGAGAATACTTTGAAGAAGCAGAAGCTAATTC
>ONIK01000110.1 GCA_900317865.1 uncultured Methanobrevibacter sp.
TGTTTATTGTTATGATGATTGTTCTATTTGCAATTCCGTATCCTTCTTCGTCTGTTAATGTAACATAATATGTTGCATTTTCAGTGTTGTAGAATGTTTCGTCATATCCTGTTAGGTTTAACAACTCTTCATATTCGTATGTTAGATTGTATGTTGAGTAGTTGTAGTATCCGTTTCCTTGGTAGTATATGAATATGTTGTTTTCTGCTTTTGTGAAGTTGATTGGGAGTTTTATTTTGCTGTCTGTTAGGTTTATTTCATATTTATCGTCGTTGATGTAGAGTATTACTGTTCCTGTTGTGTTTGGTTCTACGTTGATGTGTAGTGTGTTGTTTTCTATTTTTGCTGTTGTTTTTGTTTGAATTTTTTTGACTGTGAATGTGGTTGTTGCGTTGCTTGGTGCATATTTTTTATCTCCAGGGAAGATTACTGTAACATGATATGTTCCTCCAGTGAGGTTTTCTATTTTCACTGTGTTTTCTCCGTTTTTAAGGAATATTGTTTCTGTGTGGTTGTTTATTGTTAGATTAGCTTCTCCTGATACTTCTCCTTTTGGAAGTAGTGTAATGTTTAGTGTTTCTGTTTCTCCGGCATTAATGTCTGTTGAATTTATCGTTAGATTTGTAGTGTATCTGTTTACTTTAAAGATTGCTGTCGCATTTGAAGGAACATAATATGGATTTTCCCACATTTGTAATGTCAGATTATATTCTCCGCCAGCATAATTTTTAAGTTTTAGTTCTGTCCCGTTTCTTACATATACTGTTTTTTTACTGGTTTTGTTATTTTTGTCCGTAATGTATAAATATGCTTGTGTTGATACTGTTTCTGGTGTTAATGTGACTTTTACCAATCCCGTTTCTCCATAGTTGATTTCATCTATGGTAATATTCATTTTTGTTGGTCTTTTATGTACTGTATAATTCATGTAATAGTATGACTTGCAGTAATCTTCATCCCCTTCATATCTGATTTTTATATTATATGTTTGTGGGGTTAAATTTGAAATCGTTAAACTGGCTTTTGTATTTTTTATTGGTGCTGTATGCAATTTTCCATTAATAAAGACGGATATATTTCCTGTTGGTTGATGGGTTAGATTGCCTGTAACTTTCATATTAAATGTTGCTTTATCACCATAATAAATTTCTTCTGATTCAACATCCATTTGAGAATAATTTTTGCCGACATCAATGTCTGCGGATACTGAGCAATTTCCAAGAATCACGATGGCTTTGTATGATCCTTTAATGGTGCTTTGATTAAATTCTACAGTTGCTTTTCCGTCAGTTAATTTTTTTACTATTTCTTTCCCGTTTATTTTAAATGTAACATATATGTCTGGCATTAGATTGTAATCTTTATAGAATTTGCCGTTGTCTAGTTTTAATGTCGCGGTAATATTTGTTTTTTCGCCGATATTAATCGCACTGTATTCTGGTTCTAAATCTAAAATAAAATATTGATTCACATCAAAATTAGTATATATTTCGAAGGGATTGGAATTATAGTCAAAATAATTATAATTCAAATAGATATCTCCCGCATCATTATATGCATAAGCAAATGCATCTGTTCTTTCCTCATACCAATAGTAAGGTCTACCTATTCCAGTTTCTAAAAATAAATTGTGTGTTGCAGTTAATGTTCCCCAGTTGTAAATATTATATGATCCTGAAACAAAAGAATATTTGGCGGCAGGAGTATTATTATAAAAGACACATCTCTCAATTTCCATGTTTCCTCCATTTTGAACAACTCCATAATATATTTCTGGCCATCCTCCGCTGAATTCAACTTTATTATTTTTGATTGTTGAATTCATTAATTTACAGGTTCCTGTTTCAGAATTATGAATCACTCCACAATCTGCTAGAAGGCGACTATTGTCATTGTTTTCTTCGAATATTGAGTTTTTAATTATTATTTCATTTTTGTTATAGATGGAATATCCTTTTTCCATTGCACTTGATAGTTTGCTTGTAATATTGTCTAGGGTTGCATTTCCTTCATTGTAAATTGCACCACCATATTCTGCTTCTGTTTTTGTTATTGTAGTGTTTTTAATACTTAATATTCCATAATTCGCTATTGCACCACCGCGCATAATAGGGTTGACTTCTGTCAGTAATTCTTCATAGTTTAATCCCATGTTTTCAAAATATGAATTTTCAATTGAACAATTTCCCGAATTGTATATCGGTCCATTTTTTGTTTGGACTTTTGGGAGTCTTGACCAAAAAGTATCATATAATACGTTTTTTATGGTAACATTTCTTAAAATTAATTCATTTGTATTGTAAACAATTAATGCTTCGCCTTGTTTGCCGTATGTGATTTTATAATCTTTAGTTGATGTATTGATTTCAATATAAATTCCATTAGTGTATATGTCATTAAAGTTGGAGTTTTCAATCCTTAATTTTCCGGTATTGTTCATTATTCTTCCGGTAATGTTTGTAAAATTAGTATTAATAATATTAGTATTGTTTAAATTGTAGATTATTCCTTCTTTTTTCACAATTGTTTTATTATTAAATGTAATCTGGTTTGGATTAGTTATATTGTCAAATTTGGAGCTGTTAATTGTTAATGTTCCCGTATTGTATATTACACCTTTATTCAGATAATATTGTGCAAGTGAATCAATATTGTCATTTCTGTATATTGGTTTGATATCTTCAAATGTTGAGCCGATTATTTTAAGATTTCCTGTGTTATTTATTGCATTTTCCCATATGTCTATAAATGTACAGTTTTCAAGGATTAAATTTCCGTTATTGACTATGCTATAGGATATGGTATTTGTAAATTTTAAATTTTTAATTGTTACATTATTGTTTATTATGAATAGATTTCC
Organism: uncultured Methanobrevibacter sp.; assembly: GCA_900317865.1. Taxonomy (GTDB): domain Archaea; phylum Methanobacteriota; class Methanobacteria; order Methanobacteriales; family Methanobacteriaceae; genus Methanocatella. The sequence continues at coordinate 2,861 of ONIK01000110.1, forward strand.
ATTTCCATTTCCGTTAATTGTAGTGTTTTCACCAATTATCGATAGTGATTTATTAATGGTTATTGGTATGAAATTGTCAGATGCGTTTAATTCTGTATTGTCTATATTTATTGTTTCATTGTCATTTGTAGTTTCAATAATTTCTCTAAGTGAATCTAATGAATCATCTGGGAGTGTATTCCCATAAACTGTCTGATTTGAATTAAGTTCAATAGCATTCACGCAATTTGTAAGTGCTAATATAAAAATTATTGATATTAGTAAAATAATTTTTTTAGTTTTCATTTTAATCCTTTACTCATTTTTTTATAATTAATTTAATTTATATAAAATATAACTTATATAATTTAATCATTTTTGATGAAAATTAAAAATTAATGGTGATGATTTTTTTAGTGTTTTATGGTGTTATTTTTATGGTGTTTGATGTGATTGCGTCGTTGTATTGTGAGGTTATTATGTAGGTTCCTGGTTGTAGGTTTATGTTTAGTTTTGCTGTTCCGTTGTTGTTGGTTGTTCTTGTGTAGAATACTCCGTTTATGTTGAATGTTACTTTTTCATTTGCTTGTGGTTTTCCTTGTTTGTCTAGGAGTTTTGCTTCAAACGGGTTTGTTGTTCTGTATTTTTTGGTCAGGTCTTGTGCTTGTATTGTCGGCAGTACTTTGATGTTGTTTGATGCTTGGCATCCTTCGTATTCTGCGGTTATTATGTATGTTCCTGGTTGTAGGTTTATGTTCATTTTTACGTGACCTGTTTCGTTGGTTGTTCTTGTGTAGAATACTCCGTTTATGTTGAATGTTACTTTTTCTCCTGCTCCGGCGGTTTGTCCGTTGGATTTGATGATTTTTACTATGTATTGTGATTCATTTTTGTAGTATTTGGTTAGGTCGTTGTTTTCTTGTATTTTTGAGAGTACTGTTATTGTGTTGGAATGTTGTTCGGTTGTTTCTGGGTTGGTTGCTGTTATTATGTATTTTCCTGGGTTTAGGTTTATGTTTAGTTTTGCTGTTCCGTTGTTGTTGGTTGTTCTTGTGTAGAATACTCCGTTTATGTTGAAGTATATTGGTGTGTTTTTGAGGGGTTCTCCTTTTTGGTTGTAGAATGTTGCGTAGTATTGTGTGTCGTTTCTGAATATTTTGGTTATGTTGTTTCCTGTTATTGTTGTTTTGATTGTTATTGTGTTTTGTTTTGTTAGGTTGTTGTATTGGGTTGTGATGTTGTGTTTTCCGCTGTTTAGGTTTATTGCTATTCCTGCATATCCGTCGTTATTGGTTGTTCTTGTGTAGGATGCTCCGTTGATTTTGAATGTTACTGTTTTGTTTGTTAGTGGTTTGTTGTTTTCTGTTAGTCTTATTGTGAATCTTGATCCGTCTTTGTAATACATTTCTAGGTCTTGGCTTTCGATTTGTTCTAAATCGTATGCTATTATTTCGAGTTTGTTTGTTGTTGTAATGTTTTGGTATGTTGCTGTTATAGTGTAGTTTCCTTTTTTGAGGTTTAGTGTGATTTTTGTTTGTCCGTTTTGATTTGTTGTGTTGGTGTATGTTTTTCCATCAACTTTGAATGTTATTTTTTGGTTTTGTATTGTTTTGTTGCTGTGGTTTTTCAGTGTGACTATGTATTCGAAGTTGAAGTTTTCGTAGGATTTTATATTGGTTCCTGTGATGAGGTATGTTTC
>ONIK01000107.1 GCA_900317865.1 uncultured Methanobrevibacter sp.
CATCTTTTGCCATAATTACACCCTTTATTCTTCTGTATTAGCTTTATTATCCTTATTATTGTTGTACTCTTCAATTTGTTTTGCTACAGGTGAAGAACGGTAGAATCCAATTTCTTCTTCTTGACCTCTCAATACTACATAACTTGGGGAGTTGATTTTTTTACCGCCTAAAGCTATGTGGCCGTGTACAACAAACATTCTAGCTTCTTTAGGAGTACGAGCTAAACCTTTTCTGTATACAATAGTTTGTAATCTTCTTCTTAAAATATCTTCAACAGTTAAACCTAAGATATCTTCAATTGCAGCGTTTTCAGGCAAAACACCGGTTCTAGCTAAGTGTCCTAATAATTCTAATTTTTCTTCTTGCATTTGATCGCTGGAAAAACCAAGTAAATACCTTGCTTCCCTACGATATCTTCTAACTAATGTATCGGCTTTCCAAATTTCTTTTTTGTTTTTTAAGCCGTATTTAGTCATTAATTTGTTTTCATCTTTAATTCTTTCTGCATTCCAAGGATGAGGTGGTGTATTATACTTTTTCCTTGATTTTCTTGGTTGACCCATTAAAACATCTCCTTATCTAAATAATAATTAATTTAAAAATAGCTTTATGCTTATGAACGTCTTACACCAACTGAAGCACTTTTTCTGAAAGTAGATTTAGTTCTTTGACCTCTGACAGGTAAACCAACTTCGTGTCTTCTTCCTTTGTAACTTCTGGTCTTTTTCATTCTGTTTAAATCATCTCTTAAAATCATGTCAAGATCAGATTCGATTAAGTGAATGTCATCACCAGTTTCGTAATCTTCCCTACGATTTAACATCCATGCAGGAATATCAAATTTGAGAGGATCTTCTATAACGTCTTCAATTTTTGCAACATCTTCATCAGCAATATAACCGATTTTAGAGTTTAAGTCTAAATCTAAGATACGGCATATGGTTTTAGATAAAGATAAGCCAACACCTTTAATATCAGTTAAAGCGTGCTCAATGGTTTTATTACCATCTACGTCTTTTCTAGAAATACGCACTAAGTGCTTAAAATCGTCTTCCATTAAATAACCTCCATTTATAGAGCGAACCTACGAGACGGAAAATAATAGATTCGAATGTTTTGAATTTTTCAAAACACAGTTCTTTCAACAATATAAACTTAGTCTAAAAACTAAGAGTGCAAAAAAATATCAGTTTAACAATATCTTTAATAAGAATAAAAAAATAGTGTTAAAAACTAATAAGCGCCGAGACTGGGATTTGAACCCAGGAGGGCAAAACGCCCACGAGATTTCCAGTCTCGCGCCTTACCAGGCTAGACTATCTCGGCACGACTAGCTAAAAAAATACTTGCACACATGTTAATTATTTAACATGATATAATAATATCTAATAATCAAACTATATAAATGTATTGTTTAAAATAAGAATTTGAAGAAAATTTAGAAAAATAAAAAAAAATAAACTAAATTTTCTTAATCATATATAACCTTTGAATATATAAGTCCTACAGCCCTTGATTGAACAACAAAGAGATATGATGCCAAAGCAAAGAGAATTAAAACCGCAATTATCATAGCTATTGAATTAGCAATGCTGGAAATTAAAGCAACAACTAAAAATACCACTATAACAATCAAACACATAATAATTGCCATTGCAAGAACATATATTAACATGTTTGCAAATCCGATTGTTTTTAAATCATTATAAGCTTCTTTAAGATCCAATGCTTCGCCGATAGTACCATAGTAAGCAAATCTGCATAAAGACATTGAAAAGACCCAGGAAATTAAAATCTGAATAATCAATAGAATTAAACTAATTATAACAAATAATGAAATGCCTATCACATCACCCAATGCAAAAAATCCAAAGCCTAAAAAGAATGCGATTGTTGAAATTATACCTGAAAGTATATAAAATACTAAATAAATTAAAATAAGGTATAAACCATTTTTAATATTTTTAGTCGGTTCAAATGAAGGCATATTATCCTCAAGATCACATGCAACTCCAATAATATCGATTTGATAGCCGCAAATAATAATTGCAACAACCAAAGAAACAATAACTAAAATAATAGAAATCAACAAAGCAATAGGCATGGAAAAATTTAAACTGGCTGAAATAACAGGCAAAGCAAATGACAGGCCAACAAATAATCCCAATGCAACAAATGTTAAAAATATAAATGCGAATTGTTTATTATCACTAAAAGGATATTTAAACGAATTTTTAATAATATCTGTAATATCCATACTAACCACCTAACTAAAATTATAAAATTTATAAAAATAATTTATTAATATTAATATATAAAGATTAATATTAGGTGATAGAATGCCGAATTGGATAGTTATTATAATATTAGTATTAGCTATTGTGTTTATTGTAGGAACAATAATACACATGTATAATAGATTAGTCAGTTTGAGAAACCGAGTTAAAAACAGTTACGCACAAATTGATGTTCAACTTAAAAGAAGAAATGATTTAATACCTAATCTGGTTGAAACCGTAAAAGGTTATGCAAGTCATGAAAAAGGAGTACTGGAAGAAGTTACAAAAGCCCGTTCAAATGTTATGAATGCATCAAACGTGAAAGAAACAAGTGAAGCGGACAATCAATTAACCAGTGCTTTAAAAACATTGTTTGCAGTTGCTGAAAATTATCCTGACCTTAAGGCAAACAGCAATTTCCAGCAATTACAAAACCAGTTAACTGATACTGAAGATAAAATTTCCTATGCAAGACAATTTTACAATGACACCGTATTAATGTACAATAATGCATGCCAACAATTCCCATCAAATCTTCTTGCCAAACCATTTGGTTTTAAAGAAGAAGAATTCTTTGAAACTGATGTTGAATCCCGTGAAGTTCCTAAAGTTGAATTTTAGTGGTGAAAATCCATGAACCATAAAAAAATAGCTGTGGTAGTAATATTATCATTAGTATTATTATCTACAGCTAATGCAATTTATGCCGAAGACAAAGAGTACAGCATCGTTGATGCAATAATAGACCTGACTGTTCACAATGATGGTCTGCTCCATGTAAATGAAAGTTATACTTATTCATTTAAGGGTACTTTCAATGGAGTTTATCGCGACATTCCCCTGAAATCAGGAGAGAGTCTTGAAAATCTGAATGTTACTGTTGACGGTGCATATGCAACATATAATGTAGGCGAAAAAAATGGGAAAAAACATATAACTGTTTATTTATGGGCAGATGAAGCACACACCAAAAAAATCCATGACCAGAAGGTGAAAGTCACTTATTCCTATGATATGAAGAACGTAGTTACATTATTTAATGATATCGGGTCACTTCAATACAAACTGTGGGGAGAAGAGTGGGATTGTAATGTTGAGAAATTAACTGCAAACATCCATTTGCCTGGAGAAAAAGATAATATATATTATTTAAACCCAGAATATTATAGTTTAAGTGATTCCATTAATGGAAACACAATACATGTACAGACCAAGAACCTTCCAAAAGGAGAATTTTATGAACTGCAAGTATTGATGCCATTAAACGACTTTACAAATCCGACAAATGCAAAGCATATTAACAGTGACGGAAAAAATCAGATTATGCAAAACCAGGCGGATTATAGAAATGGAGTCAGCTTCTGGGGAAATTTATTTACAATATTGTCTGCAATCTGTTTTATATCCCCACTATCATTAATTTTTGTTTATCTAAGACATGGACGGGAACCTAAAGTCGACTATACTGGAATATATGAAAGAGAATTGCCTAGTGATGATTCGCCAGCGGTTGTAAATGCGCTACTTAATAGAAGCGACATTGGAGAACCGGACATGAAAGGTTTTGAAGCAACAATTATGGATTTAATAGACCGCAATGTATTTAGAATCCATGTTGAAACATCAGAACATACTAAAGATTTGATTTTGGAGTTAGACCAAAGCAAATATGATGAATTATCTGTAGATGAGAAAAGTGTATTCAATTTATTGAAAACATTCAGTGACAATGATATACTTAATGTATCTGCATTGTCTTCCAAATTAAATAATGAAATCAACGGAAAATTATTTGTGGAAAAATTTGATGAATGGAAATATATTGTTAAAAATCAAAGTTTAGGAGAAGAAAGAATCTCCAGATACTTTAACGATAAAGGAACAAAACTTACAACCGTATTTACAGCAGTAGGAATAACTGTTGCCATAATCCTTTTCATAATAGCTGTCTTTTCAAAACATCCTGCAGCAACATTGATGATTATCGCATCAATATTTTTAGGAGCCATATCATTGGGAATTGCATTCCTGCCTGAAGATATCTTTGGACAGTGGACTCCTGAAGGTCGTGTCTACTATCTCAAATGGACGAACTTTAAGAAATTCTTAAAAGACAACAGTTTAATTAAAGAACATCCTCCTGAATCAATAGTTGTTTGGAACAAGTACCTTGTTTATGGAACTGCTCTTGGAGTAGCTGATGAGGTTTACAAATCCATGAAACTCCATGAACCTGCAGTACATGATGATGACTATTACTACGGTGACCTTTATGTGTTCCATTCCTATTCCGGATTGATAATGCTTGATAGTGCATTTAATAATGGAGTATCCGCAGCCAACCCATCATCTGACGGTGGTGGATTTGGTGGAGTCGGAGGCGGTTCCGGCGGAGGCGGTGGAGGAGCTTTCTAGCTTCCCACCATTTATTTTTTTAATCTTTTTTTGCAGAAATAGTTATTTTATTTGAAATTACAGCATTTTCATACTGTGATGTGATTATATACTCGCCAGACATCAGATTAATGTTTAAACAGGCTATTCCTGATGAATTCATAAATTGTGTTCCGTCATTATATGTCATGTTAATGTCATTAGCCGTTAAAACAGGCAGTACTGTGATATTATATGACATCAGCAATCCAGTCAACGGATCCAAAGCAGTCAGTATATACTCACCAGGGTTTAAGTTAATGTTTAAACGGGCAGTTCCGTTTTCATTAGTTGTTCTGTTATAAAATACCCCATTGATGTTCATCGTAATTGTTGCATTAGGCACAAAATTGCCTGCACCATCAATTAGTGAAATATAAAACTGTGATTCATTTCTAAAGTATTTTACAAGGTTTTGACCAATCAATGTAGGAAGTACTTCAATAGTGTTTTCAACACTTGTTCCGTTAAATATTGTTTTTATTGTGTAGTTTCCCGGATTCAAGTTAATGGCTATTCTGGCCGTTCCGTTTTCATCACTTACGCGAGTATAATTAGCACCATTGATTTCAAAGGTTACCGTTTCATTAGCCACACCAACATTAGCCTCAAATTTAGAATCATTCTTATAAATTTTAACAAGATCTTCAGTATAAATAGCTAAATTCTTAGTGTAAACTTTCAAAGTAGCTGTTTTAGATTCTAATGCCAAATCTACCCATGTACCGTTACGCTGAATAAAAACAGTATTTTTTTCATAGTGCATTCTTGAATCATCAATAATTGGAACAAAATCCTTTTTCATGATTACTGTGAAGTTATCATTTTCTTTAACTGGGATTTCTGAGGTTAATTTTACTGTATGATAACCATAAAATGGAGCTATTCCATTTTCAGCATGTTTTAACTCCCCATTAACATATATTTCAATAATATATTTTTCACTTTCATTAAAATAACTTCCGATTCCGCTGATTAAATCATTTCCTGTTGAAATATAATTAATTTTATAGGTCGTGTGATTAGTATCCTCATCAAAATCTCCAGATATGTCTCTTTGATAGACTTTAGTATAATTTTCCAGATTTTCTATTAAATATCCCGTTAATGGATTTTGGGTCAGAATACTTGTGTCATAATAAGAGATATATAAAAATCCTTTATCATCAGATTCAACACCGTGACTATTTTTTAAAATGAATGCACCATCTCCAGGAGGAGTTATTAGGAAATTTTCTTTGCTGAAATTATCATCCCAGCCGACAACAGAAACAGCGTGAGTTCCGTTTTTAGTGAAATTTTGATAAATTGAATAAGTTTTCTCATTATAATATGGTTCAGTAATTGCTGAATAATATTCAAATGTTAAAGATCCGCATTTCATTATTGCTCTTTTAATTGCATCATTATCCGTTGCATTTTTACGTCCCACAAACATTATGTCTTGAACATGGAAGTTTTTTTCTGTTGAAATTAATGGAGACAATTTGCCCAGTTCATCATAAGTATCATATTCATTTGGCAATACTCCAAACCAGCTTACCATGTATTCAACAGCTTCCATATGTGATGATGATCCTTCACCTATTGATTTCATACCATATTTTGCATATCTTAAAATATTATCCTGCACATTTTTTTCTGAAAAGTTATATTCTATTCCTGTTGCTTTTAATAATGCAGATTCCAATGCTCCACATGCTCCAAAAGTCCAACAAGCACCCATTGTGCCCTGATCTTTTACAGAGCTGACCCATCCCCAGTCACGTGAATCAAAACGTACCGGCAGACTAGTTACATTAATATCATTATTAATAAGTTCAATTTTAGCACTTGCTTCTTCAATGACAAACGGATAATTAGTATCATTTAAAAATAAAGTATCATTTCCATATTTATTGTTTATTAACTTGCATGAAGTAAAAACCCCATGAATAGCTTGATTATTTTCACTAAAAGTAGTATTTTCAACAGATAAATTTGAATCATATGAATAGATTGCATTTTTAACATTATTTTCAAAAGTTGAATTGGTTATTGTAACATTGCTGTAATCACAATACAGACCTCCTCCATCAAAGTCATCATCAAGCAAAGTATTTGACATTATTTTGGAATTGATTAATTTGAAATTAGTATATGAAACATATACTGCTCCACCACCATAAATAGCCGAATTATCAATAAAATCAGAACCCATAATACTTAAATTACCACCCAATTGTACAACAGCTCCACCAAAATCACCCTTACAATTAATGAATTTGGAATTTTTAACAGACACATTGCCATAAACCTCATAAGCGGCAATGTCCATGAATAGAGCCCCACCATTTTTTAAAGCAGTGGTATTTACAAACAAACAGTTTTCAAATTCGCTTTCTGCACATCCTTTAAGTGCTACCGCACCGCAGGATATATCTGCAGCCAGATTAGTAAAATTAGAATTTTTAATGCTTGTTCTTTTTTCACTGTATATTGCAGGAGCATATCTGGAGGTTAAATTTAAAAATAAACAGTTATTTACTTGAAGCTTACCATCACCATACCCATATATTTGAGAAAAAGAATAATTATCGCTATTTAAAAAAGTTGTATCTTCAACAGTGATATTTGCATAACCATATACTCCAGCACCCGCTTTTGCATGATTTTTAGTGAATTCACAATTGATCAAATTGATATGATACCCATTTATAGCACCAGCAGTATCAGCACTATTATTTACAAAAGTTACATTTTCACAATTCAAAATGGTAGAAAAACCAGAAAAAATCGCTCCGCCCATTTCTTTGTTAAAGCCGTTAATGATTTTAATGTTAAGAAGGGTAACATTGCTTTGAATATTAAATATTCTGGCCTGACCCGCACCGTCAACAGTATGGCCATTACCATTAATAGTAAAATTCATTTTATTAACCGGTATTCCATTTTTCAAACTGAAATCAGTTGAATTATTATAAATATAATCCTGAGTTAGTTCAATACTATCGCCAGCATTATTAATTTCTGTCTGAAGAGAAGTGAAGTTCCCGTCAGCATAAACTGCACCAACAGAAATAAATAAAACAAGCATGATGAATAAAATTTTAAATCTTTTCATAATATCACCTAGATTAATAATATTTATTTAAATAATTATTAAAAAAATTATCGAAATGATAAAAAATAAATAGAAATAATTAAAATAGAGGATTTTTTTAATCCTCTTTGGCAGAAATTGTTATTTTGTTTGAAATTACAGCATTTTCATACTGTGATGTGATTATGTACTCACCAGCCATCAGATTAATGTTTAAACAGGCTATTCCTGATGAATTGGTGTATCTGGTATAGAATACTCCGTTAATGTTGAATGTTATTCCCGCATTTTCCAGAGGATGGCCTTTACCGTCAACCAGTTTTGCCATAAATTGCGTTCCATCTTTATAGGTCATGTTAATGTCATCGGCTGTTAAAACCGGAAGTACTGTGATATTATA
>ONIK01000105.1 GCA_900317865.1 uncultured Methanobrevibacter sp.
CTGGAAATGCTTCCGGAAAACAAAACAATCAAAAACAACAAGGCAATATGCCTTTCGGACTGGGCATGGTATCTTCAGTCACAAAGACAGTACGATTTGGCTATGGAAAAAATAGATGAAGCTATGCCTTTATTTAGACAAAAGGATTTGGACTACGCATATGCACTGGATGTTAAAGGTGTAATCTATCACAAGACCAACAATCGCCAAAAGGCAAGAGAATGCTATGATGAGGCGCTGGTATATGATCCTGAAAATGAAGTCTATGCAGACAACATCATCCGTCTTAAAAGGGGTCTTGACATAGACTCCGACTACCTATAAACATCAAAAAATGAAAAAGAGTTATATAGTAGAAAAAACGATATATTAAATGTTCTTCCAATTAATCTTTGAAAATTATTTTATCACAGCATTAAAAAAATACTTTTTTTAAGAAATTGGAAGAATGCCCTTTTATAATCGGATTTCTTTTTTTGATAAATTTTCTTATTTTTAATTAAGCAAGTTTTATGGTGATGGTTTAACTATCTAAAAACTTACTTCGACTTTTTGAATTTCTACACCATTGCTTACCGGATATTTATGGTATGAATTGGAACCTGAACCACCCTGACCCCATTCAGTCCATTTCCAGTTTCCGTCCATGTGGACATATCCTCTTGACATGTAGGAACTTTTACTTAGAGGCTGGCCGTTTTTGTAAACCCATACTCCCAATCCGCCGACACTGGCTCCGGTCCATTTCATTGCCTCGATTCTATATTCACCAACTGTTGTTGAATATTTGTTATCAAATGCAGGCAGTTCCAATGTTACTGTTTTTCCGCCTGAAGAAGCACCTGAATTGCTGGATGTTGTAGCGGCTTTCATTTCTATTGTAGTATTGGTCTTATTTGCCTTATATCCGTTGCCCCCACCGTAAGAAAGTTCAACAGTGTATTGGGCGGGAGTCAATCCGTTCATCTGCATCTGCCCTTCGCCTTTCTCATCAGTCACTATAAGCTGAGGGTTTCTGCCTCCGCCGGAATCAATGATTGTTACATTGACTGTTGCATTGGCTATCGGGCTACCGTCTGAACCTTTAAGAGATATGCCGTAGTAATCCCCATCATACAAAGTATCTGCTGTTGTCATTGACATGGTCACATCCTTGCCGGCAAAAGGTCCGAAAAGAACAAATGCCGCCACAAGCAGAATGACAATTACACCAAGCAGAATTATTATAATTTTTTCAGAATCCATAATCTCACCTGTTTGATATTTTATGGATAATATCTAATAAAATAATCGAATCAATTTTCAGCAGATATATTAAAAGATTACACTCATTATTCACCAACATCATATCCCAACATGAAAGATTATTAATAATAAAGTAATTTAAATGAAAGATACATTACGAAGCAATTAATTTCAAAACCGGCATCTACATGTCAGGACAACTTTTCAATTAACGAGACTAAAAAATTACAAAGAAATTAAAATATTGCTTAAAGTGAGTAAAATTACAAACTAAAAGCAATATTGTCTTAATATTAGAATTAAAAAGATTTAAATACTTCATATGACAAAATAATAATTAGTTCTTCCTGGTATGCATGTTATGTTAAGAGAATGTTGATACTAAAAGATGTTTGATGTCCCACTCCAGGAAGAACACTGTATTTTCACTCCCTGTCAAAGAAAATATATAATTAAGTTAGAATCCTTTGATTCTAACTTATTTTATTAAAAATCATTTTTACTTTAAGACAATTTTTAAATATATAAAAAATAGAATTATAATTGCAAGTTGATTCCTCTCAACTTTGTATCAAAAATGTTAGAATTATATTATTCTAACTTTTTTTGATTATTCTTTTTTATAAATAATCTTTTAAAGATAAAAATACATATATAAACATTATGAGTGAAAATTTTGAGAAATATTTTATTATATGTACTTTTATAACATCATTTTTCGGCGTATTCATTACAAACGGAGTTATTATAGGAACTCCCGAGATTGCAGCTGACTTTGGAATGAACAATGTGCTGCAGAACTGGATACCCGCAATACTTGTTCTTGTTGCCACAATGTTTACCGTGCCTTTCGGACAGATATGCGGAAAGTACGGTTTTAAAAAGGCATGGATGATTGCACAACTCATAAAGATAATAGGTCTGGTTATCTGCTGCCTTTCAATTTCAACGGAAATGTTTTTTACATCAAGAGTGCTTCAGGGAATTGGAATAGCTATAGGAAATGTCTGTGAAATGGCTATTGTCGTTCTTGCAATCGACAATGAAAAAAGGGGAAGGGCACTGGGAATCATCGTGACCGGAGTCTATCTTGGAACATCACTTTCTCCTGTTGCCTGCGGATTTCTGGTTCAGAATTTCGGATGGAGATCAATGTTTTACATGACAATACTATTCAATTCAATAGCTGCGGCAATTCTTCTTTTAAAAACAGACGGAGAATGGAAAACCAACGAACATGACAGACTCGACTACAAAGGAATGATTATGTATGTATTCGGAATATTTTTCCTGATTTACGGAATTTCCATATGCATGACACTTGAAGGTCAGGCAATGACAATTGCAGGAATAATAATTCTTATAGCTTTCGGACACTATGAGCTTCATGAGAGAATGCCCGTATTCAATGTCACTTTGCTGAAAAAGCATTCTTTCACCCTTTACAACATTGCAGGAATGTGCGGATACCTTGCAGTCATGATGATTACAACCATATTCAACTACCATTTCCAGTATGTAAAAGGATGGGATCCTGAAATGACAGGTATAATACTGCTTGTAAGCCCCGTTGTAATGTCAATAGTTGCCCCTAATGCAGGAAAACTTTCAGACAGAATTCATCCCCAAAAGATTGCTGCAACGGGAATGTTTATTACCCTCTTTGCATTTGCTATACTTATAATGATGGATGCGAATACTCCGCTTCCGGTTATTATTCTGGCGATGGTACTGCAGGCTGTAGGTATGGGACTCTTTTCCAGCCCTAACATGAATGCAATCATGAGTTCAGTTGACGAAAAATATGCTGCACATGCATCAGCCGCCCAGATTACCGTAAGGGGAATCGGCCAAACCATGAGTCTGACAATAGTAACACTCGTATTCGGATGGGTAATGGGCAGTCTGGCACTGTCCAGTCAATATTCAGACATGATTGTTGAATCTTCACAGATTATCTGTATAATATGTGCCGTTGCATGTGCACTTGCTGTGATTACATCAGTTATAGGAATCAGACTGGAGAAAAAGACAGATGCCAGCCTATAATTGTGGTCTTGATGCTACAATCCCTGCACGGATTCCATATGGAGGCGCTTCAATTCTCAGTTTGAGAGATCTCATAAGTGCTTCCACACCTCTTCTTTTTCCGGGAACATACTTGTAGGTAGTTTCCGGAACACATACTATTCCCCCAATTCTTACTTTAGACAGTATATTTAAAATAATGTCTACAACATCATCATCCCTTTTATTCAAAAGGCTTTTATTAAGATTAACGATAACAAAGTCGAATCCGCCGCTTACATCATAAGAATCCTTAAGGCCTAACTGAATCATGTCCGCATCTTCAATGAACTGGTCTGAAATTAAAAGTCCTGTTCCATAATCCTGGGAAATATCAACTATTTCTTTTATTCTTGAAATTATCTCATCTTCATCAATTTCTGAGTCCTTATCTGTATTGTCACTTAAAACCAAAGAAAAAATTCTGCTTTCAACACTTCTCAAAAAGTCAATTTCTGAGCGCAATACTGAAGCATCATCATGAACCATATAAACAAAGCCGCAGCTGGTTTCAAGATCAAGGGTTTTGGAGTAAAACATTTCAATTTCATCAATATTTTCAAGATTGGTGTCGTAATAGCTCTTTAATTTAGGGGAAATATTGTTCATCGGAGCGGATGTGGCCATTATGTCATACGGGACAATGAAAATCTTTATGGCACCATTTGAAAGAAGCCTGTACCGCTGTTTACTTTTCTCATAGAAACGTTTAGGTTTAAGATAGGAATCCAAAATCGAATCCGTTTCGTGCTGGCCGGAAATCCTGTCCAAAAACTGTGCAGGCATTGACGCTCCGCACGGACGGCAGTTAACCTCTATAAGAACAGGCCCCTTATCGTCAATCATATACTCACCATGAACAGGACCGTATTTGATTCCAAGGGCATCGGCTACATCAAATGCATATTCAATCAGTTCTGCCTCACCTATATTAAATTCATCGATTGATTCGACGGTATCATATACAATAGCTCCATCAGAGGTGCTGACCTTATGATATTTCCACACAAGAGTCAGGCGATGATTTCCTTCACAGGATACTGTATTTACAATATATTCTTCACCTTTGATACGTTCCTGAACTACAACCTCATCAATCTTTTGGCCATAGCAGTTGTTTTCATCGAATACATCATTTATGGCATCAATCAGTTCATCCCTGTTGAGACACAGATGAACACCAACTGAAAATGCTCCGTATACAGGTTTTACCACAACTTCTTCAAGGCCTTCACTGTCATAAAAATCCAGAGCTTCATCAAGGCTTTTAACGGGTTTTCCCTTAATGTGTCTGAGTCCCATCTCAGCAAGCCTTTCCTGCATTTTGTCCTTAAAGGTGAAATAATCCATATTCTCTATAGGATTACACAATAAATCCAAATCATTTGCAAGTTTTGTAGCCAATATGACACCATGCTCATTTCCGGGTAAAACCAGAAGAGGATTGAATTTTTTTACAGCTTCAAGAGTTTCCTCATAGCTGTCCTTTTCATAAATCATATCAAATTCTGCATCAATCCGGGTATAACCCTTTTCCATGGCTTTCTTATATTCTTCAGGATTTCCCATAGGTGCTTTCATTTCCAGTACAACCGGATTGTAACCTCT
>ONIK01000104.1 GCA_900317865.1 uncultured Methanobrevibacter sp.
TTGTAAATAGAAATTCAATATATAGGATGCTATAAATGTCATGAAATACATTACAAATGCCGAATAATTACCCAAAACATATTTGAAATTTTTTAAAAGCTTTAAATTGTATACTGGATGTTTTTTATTCTTTTCAACTTTTAAAAATATGAATAAAAAGACGATGCTCAGTATCAATATAAAGAAATTGCCGTCATCCAATCTGACAATACCATACAAAAATAATCCCATGAAAAGAAAATAAATAATGGAACCTAGTTTGTCTATTTCATTAATGTCATCAGTATACCATTCCTTACCCAAATTAATCAATATTAATAGAGTAATGACATATATTGGGATTAATATCAGGAAAACCGCTCTCCAAGACAAGTAATAAACAACCAATCCGGATACCGTATTGGATAAGCACAAACCCACATATCCGCAAGAGCCCATTATTCCCATGGCATAACCAAGCTTTTCTGAAGGAAGCTGTATTGTAACAATGACATACATGGCTCCATTAATGACTGCAGTTGCAACTCCCTGAATAATTCGAGAAATCAAAAGGGAGATAATATCTGTTGAAAAAGCCGAAAGCAATAAGCCTACAATCATTAATACAATACTATATTTGAGGTATCTTCCAATTCCATGTTTTGAAACAAATTTTCCCAAAGGCAGCATTAACGACACTGACGTTACTAAAAAAACCAAATTGATAGCATTTACCATTTCAACATCTAAACTTAAATCTGATGATATTGTGGGGAGCGCTACCGTAACCATATTGGCTATGAACTGAACACAAAATAACAATAAGCATCCAAGAATCACAACCCTTTTGTCTTCAACTTCTTTTTTCATAGAATATTAAATATATTGACTTTATTGATATTTAAAACTTGCAATATTGGTTGCTTTTAACCACCATTTTATAATAAATCATGATTTTTCATGTGCCTTGACAGACCGGACAAATTCAACTGAATCAAGGACAACTTCATCGCAAAGGCAATAAAATCATTAAGTGTATGCAGTTACGGAATGTAGTTCTCACACACGATAGTCGTAAAAGAGCTGTCCTACCACAATCAAGGATTCAATCTGCTCTTTCCGTTGATGTTTGTAATAACAGTATTTTTAAGCTGGCTTCTGCATTATGTATTAAGCAAGATTCCTTATGTTAAGACTTTTAGTGGGGTTTAAAATTAAACTTTTATTATGATATTTTTGAAGAATATTTTTTGTTAAAAATGTTTAATCATATGAAAATATTTCTAATCAAATGCTCTAGCAAAATCCATTATAGGAGTGACGAATTTGATTATACAAAATTTGCACTTAGAAGCAAAACTGATGACCTTAAGGGTATTGCAAGCATGAACAGAATATACCTGAACATGAAATATCTAACAAGTAAAATGGATGATTAACTTGAAAAGTGACAACCAATTAAATATCGAGGCCATTAAATTAAGAGAAAAATGGGGTTTAAATCCTAATGAATCTATTGACATCACATCAGGGTTTTATCAAAACTCCCAAACTTAACCTTATTGTACATAGCATTTTCCAAAAACACTAGTGGAATGTGCATTAAGGATGGAAAGATAGAAATCATTGGAATTAACTCACGAATGGTAAAAGGAAGGCAAAGATACATCATAGCTTGTACCATTTATTGATTGAAGAAAATTCAGGAACCCCCTATTATCTGCAACAAACATTTAAGAGATGATTCTGTTTATAGTTGTCTTAATGGATATGTTGTATCTGTGCATCATTGTCTATCTAATACTTTTTCAGGATATTGTTCTGTATTTGGATAAGAATAAATATTTTTTTATAATTCCTTTTTAAAACTCTTTTTTTATAATTTAACGATGCAAGTGAGTACATACATGCGAAAACTTTTATATATCGCAAAATTACAAAAATAAATTTGAAGATTAATTCTAGAGAGGCCTTTAAAAAAATGTATAAAAAATTTTCATTAATATTACTGCTTTTTTGTCTTATAATAGTGGGTATAGGTTCTGTTTCTGCAACAGAATTTATTGAGTGTTCTTACGATTTAAATGATACAAATTATCAGAATTCAAGTTCTATTGATATGGATTGTCCACATGATACAATTAATGTGGAAACTTCCTTCAATGAAATTAATAAAGAATCTGTTTTTAATAAGTTTCAAGGCAATTCCTCTTTAAAGGAGAATAATATATCTGTTTCACCGGAAATGGGTTCTGAAGCATTAAACACTTCTGCGGTTGTGTACTTCACAGGATTCAAATCAAGTGAATTGCAAAAACAGATTGAAACTTTAAATAATGGCGACATATTGGTTTTTGAGCATGATGTGCAACTGGACATAACCAACATACCAATTCGCAAATCCATAACTCTTGATGGTAATTTCCATTCAATTGGAGGAATGAGTATTTGCAGAATATTTGAAGTATTCACCAATAATGTTGTTTTAAGAAATTTTAACTTCTATGATATAAAAATTGCAGTCACTTGGCATGGTCATAGAGGTACCATTGAAGGATGTACATTTAAAAAGAACCCATATCCTCTCGAATGGGAGGGTAAAGATGGAACATTAAGGAACTGCACTTTCATGAATAATAATGGATGGGATCCTATTCTCATATCTGGAAGCAACACTACAATAGTGGGATGTACTTTCAAAAACAATAATGGGGGAGATGGTTCTGGACTTTACATATCTGGAAGCAACTGTTGTGTGGACGGATGCACATTCGAAAAAAATTCTGCATCAAGGCTCAGTACAATATATGTGCAAGGAGATAATTTATGTGTAAAAAATTCTATTTTCAATGAAAACTGTGGTAAGTACGCAGGTTCAATTTATATATCCGCAAAAAACTGTAATGTGGAAACTTGCATATTCAAAGATAACAGCGCATCATATGCAGGTGCTATTTATTATGCGAAAGGAGACAACTGTAAAATAAATGGTTGTACTTTCACAGGCAATCATGCGTATCAAGGCGGTTCAGTTTTTATTAGTAGAGGAGAATGTTGCGTGAAAGGATGCACATTCCAGAATAATACTGCAGAAAATAGGGGAGGTGCAATTTATATATGCGTAGATGGAGATAAATCTCAAGTGGTAAATTGTACTTTAAAAGAAAACATAGCACCTATGGGTGGTGCAATATATACTCGTGCAGAAAATTTTGTAGTTGATGGATGCAAATTCGAAAAGAACCAAGCAGATTATGGTGGTGGAATTTTCGTTGATATGGGCAAAGGATTTATTGAAAATTCTGAATTTTATTCCAATACTGCTGTAGCTGAGGGTGCTGCAATTTTCTTCTCTGGATTTGCTAAGCTAACTCAAGTAGTGTGCTGTGATTTCTACAAAAACCATGGAAATAGTGTAATTTCAGCAACTCATGATCTGGTACCTGATTATTATACCGTTGTTACTTACTTTTATATCGGAAAGTGCACCTTTTATCTAAACGATGCTAAGCGCACAATTGTTACTTTTGATAGAGTAGATATTGAAAACTGTGCATTCTATAAAAATACTGGAATAGACATTTGCGACATTGATGAGTATAGGAAAACCAATGTTGAAAAATGCTGGTTTGGAAATACAAAATCCGATCATAGCCACATACCTAAATTAGAAGGCAAGGTGATAATGTATGATTGGTATGAATTAAATGATGATTTCACAACCTCTAATGCACAGTTATTTGAAAAAGTATGGTTTGTTAAAACGGTTACAACTGTAGAAAATTGTGATTTACGTATAAACAGGGATTTGCTTTGTAAGCTCATTTATGAAGATGCAGCAGGCTCTTTATCAAAAACAACAAACATTTGTTATTAAAACAGTAAAATGAGACATATTGTGATTAATGTTTAAATAGTGATTTGCTTTTAAAATCCAATATTAATGATGCAATAGGCCTTTTATCAAGAGCAAATTATTATCCCATGTTTAGGCAGGAATTCATTCTTGTTAAATAGAATGAATTCAATTTTTCATCATTAAATTCATTATTTTTTCTTTTTTTCTTAATTTAAAGTGTTGGCAGAAATTATTGAGTTTTATTTTTTATTTAATTTAAAAGCTTCTGAAATTGTTGATGGTGCTTTAATTACTTTAAAATTGGGTGAAATACTTTTAATATGGGTAGGCCCCCATTTAATCTTAAAGATATGATAAAATTAATTTTTTATGGACTTATAAATAAAGTTTGGAAGACTTATGTGGCTGTTATTGGAGTTTCTGTTCTATGTGAAGTAGTTGATGGTATATTGGGAAGATATGCTACTTCAGCTTTTGTACCTGTTGCTACTGAGGCTGCAGGTCAAAGCCCTGCATTATATGTAGTTGAATACAAAGGTTATCTATTAACATAGGCCTGATGTAGATGAAGTCTCTGTATTATTCTAGGTTGCTTCAAATCGAGGTTCTTTTTCTGAAGCTGATGTTGGGTCTATGGGTTAAGGTTCTGAATATTAGATGTTGCAAATGCTGTTGTAGATAACACTCAAGTATCTGTTATTTTTTAAAAAAACGTGTTTTTTCAAGTCAGTTAATTTATTCAAAGCATGAAATGTTTGGAATTGATTAGTGTTAAATAATGTATTAAATATATTACGAAAGTAAGCACTTACATTCGGAAATATTTATATGGGTGGTTATCTAATCTTTTTACATTAATCAATAACACATATATATTTTATGGTGGGTTAATATGAAATTTTTATTTCATTAATTGTGCTAACAGTTGCTTTAACCTGTTTATTATGTGTATGTGCTGCTGATTAAACTATAATGTTTAGTATATCAACCTTATTAAAATAAAGAGTGAGAATATATGAAAGCGGTTAAAATAATTGCATTTTTATGTTTTGTTTTTATAATATTTGCTTCTGCAAGTAATGTGTTTGCTGCCGATGAGAATAATATTGATAGTGTTCATGCGGAAAACAATACAATTTCTGCTGGTGATTCTTCTGTAAATGGTAAT
>ONIK01000103.1 GCA_900317865.1 uncultured Methanobrevibacter sp.
GACAAATGTCCTCTGGAATAAATTTTGGATTCATCCTGAGACACTGCTCTTGAAATAACTTCTCCCCTTGCATTAGGAGCGTTTAATAAAACACGGGATCCGACATCAATGATGGAATCTTTTTTACCACCCTGGATGGACTGGAAAATAGCCCTTGAGTTTTTACCGTCACAATAAGCAGTAGGATAAGATTGAATTGTTGAAACCGGACTGGTTAAAATGTAATTGTTAATATAAGTTGAATCATCCATTAATTTAACGCCTGTTCTTGGCCTTACTTCAACCTGTTCAGCCCAGTTGTGAACCATGGTAAAAGTAATTTTGGAACCTGGCTTCAAATACATTTCAGATACACCTACATGCATTGCTGAAGCAATGTCATCACCGGTAGCACAGCCAGTAATCAAGTGAAGTTCTGAGTTTTCCTCAGCTATAATTACATTGTGAGCGGTCTGCATAACTGCCTCATCACCAATGAACATACAGGCCTGAACAGGCATTACTTCCTTGGTTCCCGGAAGTGAACGTACAAAGTATCCGCTGGTAACACCGGTTTCCTGTTCCCTTAAAGCAGTTTTTGCAGTATATTTATCTGCATCAGGCTTTACAACTTTCCACAGATAATCTTCCAGCCATTTATATTTATCAAGTGCAACTTCCATACCCATAACTTCAATGGAATCGGATATTGAGTTATTTGTAAACACATTACTTTGATCAATTTGTAAAAAGGAACCTGAACGATTATTTTCTTCTGTATCGACACCGACCTTCAACAGAGTATTTTTGGTCTTTTTATCAACGTCATCCAAATCATCCAGTAAATCAATGGCATTGACTGCTTCATCAGTAAAGTTTTCTATTGTAACATCTGCACCAATTGGAGCTTTTTTATCTTTTGCTTTTTCAGCATCACTATAAACATTGCGCACACTCAACACATCCATTAAAACCGTTTTTTCTAATATCTTCAAGAATTTCAGTAGGATTACCGGAACAGGAGATTTTACCATTCATCAATACATGGGCCTTATCCGCACTGACAAAGTTTAAGATGTAACCCAAGTGAGTAATTAAAAGTCCGCTTCTTACCCTGTTACCCTGTGGTTTATCTTTATCAAGCAAGGTACCTATTTCAGAAGCAATTAACTCTACATTTTCAATATCCACACCAGAATCAGGTTCATCAAACATTGTAAAATCAGGCATTTGAGCTAAAAGCTGTAATATTTCAGATCTTTTAACTTCCCCTCCTGAAAATCCAAAGTTAACATCCCTGTCTAAAAATTCATCGCTGAATTTAAGCTGATTTGCAAGTTCTTTCATTCTTGGATTTAATTCCTCATCCATATCCTGATGGGATTCTATTTTAAGCAAATCCCTTACGGAAACACCTCTTATTGAAGGAGGTGTTTGGAAACTTACACCAATACCTAATTTAACCCTTTCTGCAGTAGTTAAATTAGTAATATCCTGACCTTTGAATTTAATAGTACCATTTACAACAGTATATTGAGGAAAACCTAATATAGTTAAGAATAAAGTACTTTTACCAGCACCATTTGGCCCTAAAAGAACGTGGGTTTCTCCCTCATCGATGGAAAGGTTAATGTCTTTTAAAACCCTTTTTCCCCCGACTTCAACAGCCAAATTTTCAATTTCAAGTAACATTATATCACCCATTTATGCATTATTAATTAAAGTAGTATAATAACAATGTTTTATTTTTAATCTATAAAAAAAGAGAAAATAACTGAAATTATTCAGTTACGATAATGAATTCACCGACTTTTTCAACTTTAGCAAAAGGAACCAACAACAAGTCACCATTTCTTTTAGCACCTTTTACGTGAATATTACGGTCAGCTTCTACACGAATTGCGATATCAACGATTTTACCAGTTTTTTCGTTGACAATAAGTTCATCTAAAACACCAAGAATACGAGCGTTATTAGTTGCGACTTGGTAGTTTCTAATTTCACTCCATAATTTTTCTTCTCTTTTAGGAATTTGTTTATTTTCCATGAAATCACCTGATAACAATATTAAATTTATACTATATTATATGTATTATTATTCATTATATTTAAAAGTATATTTATTGGCAACATCGGCATCTTGTAATGTATTAATATTAAAGGCCAATTCTTCTTTATTCAGAACCAGCTGATACTCCTCCTGAATTTTATTTATGCTTTTTAAAATATTAACGCCTACAGGAACAAGACCCATGTATTCATATTCATACTTTAAATTCAAATCATCAAAAATGCTGACGGGAATCAAGGTAGACAATGCTTCCTTTTTACATTCAAAATAAGAATTTAAAATATAATCAATGCATTCTCCTTTGATAAAAGGCAAATCTGCGTTAATAAAAAGTAAAATATCCTCTGGAGATTTAGCTTCAAAATAATCTAAAATAAAAGACAGATCATGAATATAGTCAACACCTGGTGTGTCTAGAATTTCATGATTAAAATTTTTAATGTAGTCAACAGTTTTTGGAGTGTTGGGACTGGTTGCGATAATTATTTTTTCGACTAATTTAGAAGAATTTAAATTATCAAGTACATATTTAATTAAAGGTTTATTCTGTAATCTGAAAAGAGGTTTTTCGACAGGAGTTTTAAGGCGTGTTCCTCTACCTCCTGCCATTACAATTCCATAAATCATGCCAAAACCATTAAGCGAATTTACCGCCAGCCATTTTCATACGGTCTTTCAATATACATCTGCCACCCTGTTTACCTCCAATAGGAACTTTTGGAGTACCCATTGAATTCATACAACGTGCCATAATAGCAGAACCTAAAGCAAGACCATCTTCAACGAAAACAACTTTTTCAAATTTGTCCTGAACCGCTTCCAATATGAGTTCAGGTTTACGTCCAGTGATACCTGCCCTGCCGGTAATACCCAGTGCAGAACCCGGAACAATAACGTTTTCTTTAAATGCAACATCCAAAACACGGGTAACGATATTGGTACTTACATAATCAAGTGTGGAAAGCATAGTGCCCAAACCGTCATCAGCATAGAACTGCGCACCCAATTCCATCAAGTCATCAAGTTTGTCACCGTTGAAACCTACATCACAACCGATTAAAGTGGTTCCTGCTTTTTCAGCAGCTTCAGGATTGACCGGAACAGTACCGAATCTTTCAACATCAATTGGAACTTTTTGAATATTAATTAACTTATGTGCTTCCAATGCATTGGCTTCTGCTTTCTTCTTATCCGCCTTTTTGGCAGCCTTTTCATCATACAAATCAATTGCAGCTCCGTTTTTCTTATCAATTTGACCTGATCCACGAGCAATTGCATCACTTACAACCCCTGCCAAACCTAAAAAGTTACCGACAGTATTTGCATAAGGTTCATTGTCATTTACAATACGGCCTGCCAAAGTAGAACCGAAGTCCAGGGAAACACAAGGATTTCTATAATCTACCTCAGTCCATTTAGCACCCAATTTAATACCTGCAGTTACAAGTTCTCCTTCCATTTCATTTGCAACAGTTTCTTTACCTTCTGGAGGAACTACACTAACAACAGCACCATCAAAAAGAATATTTTCTAAAAGAGAATGTTTTTGCAATCTTTCAGGAAGCTGGGAAATACCCATTGCAGGAGACATTTTACGTGGCGGAATATCCGCTTCAAGACAACCGTCTGCAAGAGCAATAATTAACTGACCTGCTTCTTCAGCAGTAGCAAATCCGGCAGTTACACCAGTGGATCTTACAACAAAATCCAAATCCTCATCCTTATCGACATTACATTTTCTGAGTGCTTCCAAAACAGTATCACGAATAAGTTCTGTTACAGCTTCTTTAGAAAGTTCAATACCCCAAACTGTTTTACCGAAAACTTCCTCATTGGCTTTAGGCGGTCTGATGTCACGAGTCATTTTAACCGTTTTGTTTAACAAATAAGACTCACTTGTATTTAAATTAGTAGCCATGACAATACATTTGGTGGTAGTGTTACCCAATTCAACAGAAGCAGTTACATAAAAGACATCTGGCTTTTGAACAGCACCAGGACTAGCAGGACCTGCCCTTTGAGCTCTTAAAACATCAAGATTTCCTTCTTTAGAATGAGCAATAATAGGCTTTGGACCTTTATTAAAAATTTTACTTAAAAAAGACATAATTTAACCTCTCCAAAATTAAAGTTAAATAATAATCTATTTTTAAGATAATATAAATTTTATTAAAAAGTTTTTTAAAAAAAGTAGTTGAAAAAATAAAAAAATAGATTAGATGATATGAAATCACCTAATCCGGACCCTTTATATCTATAATAATTTGTTAATTGGGTGGTCTTCTACAGGTTCGGTACCGATATCTTTTGCTGCCTCAGCAATCATAATATCTGCCATACCACAAGCAGGGAAAGCGAGTCTTGCGTTTTCGATAGGTCCGAAAAGTACGAAGTCTCCACCAGCCATTTGTTGAACAATGTTAGAACCGATATCACAAACAGGCCATGCTTCTTTGTGTTCTTTTTTGTATCCTCTTAACCAGTCCCATGCAGATGGAACGTTGTGAATACCGGATCCTACTGGGTATCCCCATTTAGCTTTTACTGCATAAGAAGTTCTTACAGCAGGTCCTGCACCTTGACCTAATGGAGTAACTGCTACATCCATGAATGGTTTAGTAATACCACATTCATCAGCCATTTCAAGAATACCTTGGTCGATTACGTCTCCACCAGTTTCCCAGATTTCGATTTTACCTTCTACACCAGGTTTCATTGGGTTGAAACCTAAGAGAATGGATGCATCGATGTCTGAGTTTTTAACTGCTTCAATCTCACCAGCTTCTGCAGCCATACTTAATGAGTTGTAAACAGCTCTTTCACATAAGCCTACTTCTTGAACGTATTCTACACCTGCAATTTTAGCAGCAGCTGCAGTTGAATCTATAAGGAAAGGTTTGTCACAGATGTCTCCTACAAATTCTAAGTATTTAACCATAGCTTCTGCAGTAGCACCGAAAGTTTGTACAACACAAGGGTTTCCGGTTACATCAGACATTTCTTCCATAGTTTTAATTCTTTCTTCAGCAGCATCTTTATCAAAGATACCTTCTTTTTCATCACTAATAATATTGTGTCCACCGTAAAAGATAGTTCCTGCTAAAACAGTAGGGTATTC
>ONIK01000131.1 GCA_900317865.1 uncultured Methanobrevibacter sp.
ATGAGTGAGGGAATGGTCTGCGCAGCAGGTCCGGGAGGAAAAGATATATTCCTGCTTACACCTGACAGCGGCGCAAAACCTGGAATGAGGATCCACTAACAGACCACTGTTAAAACAAAAATGAAAGCCAAACAAATAGGGGATTTTTCCCCTATTTGTTTTTAAAATGATCATGTATAAGTTCACTCATTAATCACCTCTGATTTATCACCTAGAATTGATGATCACAATAACAAACCGCATCTTCCGGTGAGCAGGTAATCTAAGAGTTTAAAAATCACAGCGGCTACTGCTTATTATTCTTTTTAATCCACGCCATTAATTTTTCACGATCTTTATCAAACCACTGTGAGCAGAGTTTATAGGCGCTACCGTTGATCTTGATAGAATCTGTGTAGTAACGGCTCTTATCGTACTCAGCCTTTTCACTTACCAGCACAGGGAAATTGAGATTGAAAACCTTTTTGCAGTAATCTTTATCGAGTAGCTTGAACACTTCTCCCTCAAGCTTTTTATTGGCAGAAAGTATAGCAGGAATAGCCTCTTTGGCAATTTTTCCAACTTTCTCCTTTGCCAGCTTTTCTTCATCTACAACATCTTTACTAAAAAATGAAAATAAACCCATTTTTGACTCCTTTGCAAAAACATACTAAATTTACCGACTACGATTTTTATTCAAAAGGAAATTCTTAATCAATATTTTTTGAAGAAATGATTTCAAGAATTTTATATATGTCACATTTTAACATGCATAATAAATAAAATTTCACATTACAAAAACAGGCTAAAATCACCCTCCTTATCTCAATAATCTAAAAAATGCAAAGTAAATCACAAAAAACAAGCTTTTTTTAAGAATTATGTGATTAATTATCAATAACCCAAGAATATATCTGTACAAAAAAAAAACATTTGTAAACTATAAATCAATAAATCGTTTATTTGACAGCCCAACCGGCATAAGTGTTAAACGACATTTATATTCATATGTAAAATATATCAAATAGACATTTCACCAACTCACAGGAGCCGATATGACAACCGTAAAATTTAATAAAGGCATAGTTTACATTGACAATAAAATTGTCGGAAACGTAAAGGAACATGTTTTCCGCCAGGGTACTTCCTCAACACCGGGGACCGGAACAGTTGTCGGTAATGTAAAAAATGATGTAATAAGAGCAGGATTAAGTTCCACACTTGGAACCGGCTCTATTCTGGGAAATGTCAAAAATGAATACGTATACCGGGGATCATCCTCCACTCCCGGTACCGGAACCAGGGTGGATAAAGTATCCAAATTTACTATCCCTGGTATGGAAAGGGAATCAGATGCGGATATCGTCGCTGCGTACCATTTTTTTATAAAAAAATTTTTATAAAGGCAAATCTGATCGATCACAATTTAGCAGTTCTCTCCTGACTTGTTGGAATCGAATCTGGATCAGCACAAAAAGGAATTATATTCAGAGTTTTAATTTTTTATTTATTCTCCTATGAGGTGTTAACATGAAAGTAAACGGTAGAACCACAGTTGGTAAGTTAAAAACAATGTTTAAAGATGAATTCGGAATCGGGGTAAGAGTTTACAACGGTAAACGTTTTGCTGATGATACTTCAACACTGGCATCAATCAGATCTGCCGATGCTGATGCAAAGAAAAGCGGCGATTTCGAAGTTAGAGGGAATATGAAGGTGGGAAATGCGGAAAAAGCCTTTAAGGAAGCATTCGGTGTTTCTATTCAGATCGAAAACAAAGCAGGCGATCTGGCAAAAGATGATGTAACAATCGCTTCACTGAAATAACGGGATCGGGCATTGTTTTAACAAGATCATCAATGTTTGATTTGCATTGCGTTTATATAGAGCCTGGTTAAATGAACTCATTTACCAGGCTTTTGACACTACAGACCAGACATAATGTCAGCAAGGTGATCAGGAAATTTCCTGCCCGTCATTCATATTTGAAATCAATTTCCCTAAATATGATTTTATCAGGTTTGATATAGCAAATTACTTTTTATTCAACAGGAACTTACCCATGAGTGATTTGATCAACATTATTGATGTACCATTGAAAGATGTAAATAACGATAAATTAAACACCAGAAAATATGTCGAAGGCCTGGCTCAATATCTGAGCAAGTCAGCAATGCCGACTACTGTTGCAATTCAGGGTCAGTGGGGTTCAGGAAAAACCTCTTTTATGAATCTGCTCCGTAGTATTTTGTGTGAGGATAAAACTTCCGGAAATGATCGAGATCCTCTGTACTACGGTGTCTGGATCAACATGTGGGAATATTCAATCATGCAGACTCCGGAGCAGACTTTAATCGGAGTAATTAAGGGTATGATCAGTGAGTGTACCAGAATTCTTGAACAGAGAAATCCGACATCAAGTGTAGCCGGAGAACTGAAGGAAAAAGCCTGGTCATTTCTGAAGAAAACGTGTGCAGTTGTTGCCACCACTGCTGTTAAAGCCGGAGTTAACACTCTTGGTCTTGATGGCGAGGAAGCAGCCGGAGCTCTCAAGGATGCTTTGGGTGATGACGAATTCAATGAAACCAGACCTAAAGAATTCAGAGATGCATTCACCAAAGCTGTTAATGACTGTCTGGCAGGACAGAGTCAGAGACGCGGTTTCATGTTTTTTATCGATGATCTTGATCGCATCAACCCGGAAAATGCAATTCAGATATTGGAATTGCTGAAAAACATGTTTGAAGTTGATAACTGTATT
>ONIK01000102.1:0-5694 GCA_900317865.1 uncultured Methanobrevibacter sp.
TCTGATTGTCTCTCTTGTGAATTGATTTGTTATAACCATCTATTACAATTTTCATTCAATACACCCTAAAAAGGTCATCTCTAAATTTGATTTTCCTACTGCATATTTCCTTTTTTGAATAACAACTCTCGCATACAGGAATTATCAATACATTATCTTTTTCCTGAATGATTTTTGATATATTTCCGCATAAATTTTTGCGTTCATCATTATTCAAATCTCCTGCATATAATGAACTTTGAATCTTTCTAAGTCCATAATGCTGAAGTATTCTTTCAATATTTTCTTTATTAGTTTTGAATTTGCAATCAAAACTGGCTATCATGTACATGAATTAATTTATATTAATTTAATATTATTATTTTTATTTAACGAAGCAGTTATTTATATACGATGTTTGAATAAAAACAATTTTAAATGGTGAAACAATTTTTAAGCTATTATATTTTTGATTAAAATAGCATGGAGAAATATAATAATAATTTGATAATTAAATATTGAAATGAATATACATGTTAATATATTATTTATAATAAAATTATATTATGTAATCAAAAAATATTATATATTATTTATAATAAAATTATATTATGTAATCAAAAAATATGATACCTGTTCTTAAAAATTTTTCTAAAATAATAGAAGGTGATAATATGAATAAAATACCTTGGGGAAATAATGAAAATTTAGATAATGACCAATTTTTCAATAGATCAATTGAATTAAATCATTTAAAACAAATGTTATTAACTACACAGGATGAAACACCACCAAATATATTATTAACTGGTATAAGAGGGGTTGGAAAAACAGTATTTCTCAAAAAAATCAAAAGAGAATTGGAAGATGATGGATTTTTAGTCATATATATAAATTTTTCACAAGCAGAATGTTTTAGGAGAAAAAAAATGAGTATTAATGCATTAATGCAATTTTATTTCAAAAAAACTTTATCAAGTTGTAATAATAATATTTTAGAAAATGCAAGTGAAAAATTAAAAAAATATCTAAAAACAAATAATTTTCATTTTAATGAATTTCAAGAAGTTAATAAAATTCCTATTCCAATTTTTACTAGTGAAATAGATAATCAAGAGTTGATGGAATATGTTTTAACTTTTCCAGAAAAAATATATAAATCAAATAAAGATAAATTAAAAGGAGTTATTATTCTTATTGATGAATTTCAAATAATTAAAGAGTTAAATGATTATAAAGAATCATTTTTGTGGGTTATTCGAAGTTATATTCAAGATCAACGAAATATTGCTTATGTTTTTACAGGATCTATGAGTTTAAATGATGCATTAATTTCTGAGATTTCTGGTCATAATGGAGTATTTGGTGGAAGAATGATTTCATTTCATTTATCTCCTTTTTCTAAAAATACAGTTAAACAGTATTTGAATGAAAAAAAACCCGGATTAAAATTTAATGAAGATGGTTTTAATAGTTTTTATGAATATACATTTGGAATTCCAGCATATATAAATAATTTTGCAAAAATCTTATCAGAAAATATTGAATTTACGTCTGAATCCATTACACGTGAATTTAATGAATCAATTTATTATATATCTTCCAATTTAGTGAATATTTGGTTTGAATTATCTTACAAAAATAAAATAATAATAATTTCATTATTAAATGGTCCTATTAGACGTATTGATATTGCAAAATATTTGAATGTGAAATCTGGTTCATTAAGCTATAATTTAAAAGAACTTGAGAATTTATCTTTAATTCAAAAATCCGAAGATAATTTATACTCAATTTCAGAACCATTATTAGAAAAATGGTTAAAATCTGAATTTAATGAAAAAGGAGAGTATCCATTTACAATTATTTAATATTCAAATATATGTGGAGATATCATAATCTATTTAGTCATGGTAGTTCAACACATATATTTTGAAAAATTTTTTTTTGAAAATTAATTATTACTTTTAATCACTATTTTTATTACAAAATCAAAAATTGAAGAAATTACCATTTTTCAACCGCCTAATGTATATGTCTTACTATACTTTCAACACTTCCCCACAAAACGAAAAATTATCCAAATTTTATATATAAAAGAAACGTATATTTTATGTAATAATATACGTATAATAAGAAAAGATACGAATTCTTTATATATTAAAAAATTCAATAGTATAACAAGGGTTTGAGTAAAATATAGTGATGGTGAAAAAGGATATGTTAGCCACATCAGAGCTAAATGATTACTTAGAAGAATATTTAGAAGAAAAGCAAGAGGTAAAAAACTTAACTGAAGAAACAGTGAAAAAACAGACATTTAATATTTCGAAATTTATAAATTTTCTTGAAGACAAAGGTGTTGAGGAATTAACTGACTCCAATGTTAAAAAACAGCTTCGTCAATACAGAAGATATTGTCTAAAACAACGTGAAAATAAAAGGACTACAGTTAAAACATATATGATGAATATTCTGGAATTCATAAATTCTGAAGATGTTCAGGAAGAAATCCAGCATGAAACCATCAAAATGAAGGATATTATTGAGGTTAAAGCTGAAGATCCTGAAACTGCTAAAAAAAGAATTGAAAAGATTAGTTTAACACGTCCACAAAGTAATTATTTGCTTCAAACAATAGAATTGGAAGGAAACAAGAGAGATTATGCAATTTGCGCTACTTTTCTTGATTCAGGTATGAGGTTAAAGGAACTGGTTCTATTAAACAAAACTGATATTCAAGTTCCTATTAATGATAACGGTTTTTATGAACTTCCAAACGATACTAATGAGTTTATTGAAATATATCTAAGAGCAGAAACTACAAAAGGAGAATTGAAAGATCGTACTACTTTTATTACCTTTGATACATTGGTTTCACTCAATGATATGATATATGATAGAATAACTAAGCTTAGAAAAAATACTCATGATGTATATAGACCAGTAATTCAGCGCAAAAAGGCTGCTGAAGAAGTTAATCGTGAAGAACTGTTTTTAAATCAGAGAGGAAAACGTATTGGAAAGCGTGCAGTTCAAGATATCATCAAAAAGTATGCCAAATTAACTGATGCAAGAATTTCTGATGAAAATATTGACTGTCCTGTAGATTATTCCAAAAATGTCAGTGTTCACATCCTCAGACACACTGCTTTATCCCATTATGCGGAAATTCTGACTGTTGCTGAGGTTCAAACCATTGCAGGCCATTCCAATTCACAGACAACGGACAAATATATTCATGTTGATCGTGAACAAATGAAACAAAAATTAAAAGTTAATAACATGCGCTTCAGGCATTAAATTTATTAATTTTTAATTTTAAATTTATATTTTGTAGACGCTAAATTTTATTAAATTTCATGAATTTTAATAAAAAATAGTGATTTCAGTAGAAAATAGTATTTATCAATAGCTTGATATATATGAAGCTAATGATTTTTACCATTTTCTTAATATTATTTGAGTATAAGTGGTAAAATATGTATAATATATATCTTCTGTAAATATGGAAATATGTATTGATACATAAATATGGATATTACTACTATATGGAAATATATACTAATATATATTTACTAATAATATCTATTATACTATAATTATATATTGTATCACTAATACTATTAATACTATAATATCTATTAATACCATTAATACTACTTTATCTATTAGTATATAATTAGGTTTTATATACGGAAATACTATTCCGACTACTTCTTTTTTACACTAACAGTAATTAACAATAAAAAAAGCTTTATATGAACTTTATTACTAATATAACAATTAATTAAACTGTATTTTACTGTTTTAATATATTAATATATGACTAATTAAAATTTTATAGTTAAATAATTTTCAATAGGATAAACTGGACTCGTATTATCTCCGTTTTTATAAATTTTTATAAAAATTAATAAATTTTGTGAATTTTAATAAAATTTATTGATCAAATATATGGTAGAATCTTTTATTTAAATATTTTAATGAAAATTATAATTCAAAAAAGTTATAGCGTTAATGTAGTGGATGGTTTAAATATTTTAGTTAATGTTTTAAAAAAATAAAAGAAAAGAAGTAAAAAGGATTTACTTCTTTATGCAGTTACGGTTACTCTGTTTGCGATGTAAGAACCGTTATAACCGGAGGTTATAATGTATTGTCCCGGCTGTAAGTTAATGTTTAATTTTGCCTGACCGTTGCTTTCAGTTGTTCTGTAGTAGAATACTCCATTGATGTTGAATTCTACTTTCTGGTTAGCGTAAGGATTGCCTTGACCGTCTACGAGAGTTGCAGCGAATGGTGTTGGAGTGCCGTACTTTTTAGTTAGGTCACTTGCAGTCAATACAGGCAATACTCTAACATTGTTGGAAACCATACATTCTTTGTATTCTGCGGTAATGATGTAGTCACCAGGCTGTAAGTTAATGTTTAACTTAACGATACCATTAGCATCAGTTTGTCTTTCATAGAATACTCCGTTGATGTTGAATCTTACGGTTTCACCTGCACCAACAGCTTTGCCGTCATCACCGATAATTTTAGCAGTGTATTGAGTTCCGTTTCTGTAGTATTTGGTAATGTCTTTGGTTTCAGTGATTCTGGATAATACTGTAATGTTATTTGCTGTTCTTTCACCGGTTACATCGTTCATTGCTGTAATGATGTATTGGCCAGGGTTTAAATTAATGTTTAATCTAGCCAAACCATTTTGACCAACTTGACGGTCATACATTACACCGTTGATGTTGAATCTGACGGTAGATCCTTCTTTGAGGTATTTTCCTTCACTGTCACGGAATGTAGCATAGTATTGTGTTGAGTTTCTAAAGACTTTTACTAAATCAGTACCGTTGACGGTAGTTAAAATGGTGACTTTTGCATCAACAGAACTTCCGTTGTAGCTTACAACAACAGGATATTCGCCTGCATTCAAGTTAATACCGATTGATGCTATACCATTGGCATCAGTGGTTCTTTCGTATTCCTGACCATTAATGCTTATTAATACTTTAGCACCTGCAATAGCTTTGCCTTCAGCATCTGTAAGAATTGCATTAAATCTTTCAGATCCGCCATAATATTTGGTAACGTCTTCAGCAGTTATGATGAATTCCGGTTCAATGGAAATTGGATAGTCTATATCAAATCCGTCATATAACCTGTCTCCATCATAGGTGATGGATGCATTATAATCACCGGCAGGAACATCACTTAAATCAAATGTAGCAATACCGTTTTCAATAGGTGCAGTAATGGTTTCATCACCGATTATTAAAGTAATATCGCCGGTTGCATTTTCAGGAACTTCAACAGTTAATGTTTTATCATCCAAAGTTACATCAGGTTCATAACCAATTCTGTTTACAGTAACAGTGACATTTGTTGAATTGATAACATATACTTTTCCACCACCTGCAGATACGGTAATGATAGCAGTACCTTCACCTACAGCGGTAACTGTACCGTTTTGAGCTACAGTAGCAACAGATTCATCACTTGATGTATATTTAATAGTTAAATATTTCAAGAATGCAGGATCAGTGATTGCATTAATTGTGTAAGTATCATCAACAGTTAAATCCAAAGTGTCGTTTTCAACAATTACGCTTACATCTCTTAAGCTTACAGTAACTGTAATGGTTTTGCTTTCAGCAGCAGCATATCTTATGTCACCGTTGAATGAAACTGTTATGGTAGCAGTACCTTCACCGA
>ONIK01000102.1:5708-10784 GCA_900317865.1 uncultured Methanobrevibacter sp.
GCATCAAGTACTTTCAAGTCCATTGTTTCGTTGTTAATAGTGATTTCAGTAGGTATTTTTTTGACTGTTACTTCGATGGTTTTGTTTTCAGCAGCAATATATCTTGCATTACCGTTGAATGAAACTGTAATGGTAGCAGTACCTTCACCGACTGCAACGATTTGACCTAATACAACAGTAGCAACACTGGAATTGCTTGAAACATAATTCAAGAATAAGTTTGAAGCGTTAATTAAATCAGCACCTGTTGGAGCAATGTCCAATGGAGCCATTTCAATAGTAGTGTTTTCTATTGTGATTTCGGTAGGTATTTTAGTAACTTTTACATCAATGGTTTTGCTTTCAGCAGCAGCATATCTTATGTCACCGTTGAATGAAACTGTAATTGTAGCTTCACCTTCACCGACTGCAACGATTTCACCTAATACTACAGTAGCAACATTGGCATCGCTTGAAGTATAATTCAATTCAATGTCTAAACCAGGAGTTAATTTAGCGCCGGCAGAAACAACATCCCACGGATTCATTTCAATAGCATCGCTTTCAACTGTGATTTCAGTAGGTATTTTTTTGACTTTTACTTCGATGGTTTTATTTTCAGCGGCAGCATATCTTGTTGTTCCGTTGAATGAAACTGTAATGGTAGCTTCGCCTTCGCTGAGTGCAACGATTTCACCTAATACGACAATAGCAACACTGGAATTGCTTGAAACATAATTCAAGAATAAGTTTGAAGCATTATTGGTTAAATTAGCACCAGCAGGAGCAATGTCCAATGGAGCCATTTCAATAGTAGTGTTTTCTATTGTGATTTCGGTTGGTATTTTTGTAACAGTTACGTCAATTGTTTTTTCAGAAGCTGCATATCTTTCAGTACCGTTGAATGAAACTGTAATGGTAGCTTCACCTTCACCGACTGCAAAAATATTTCCGAATAATACTATAGCAACACTGGAATTTGTTGTATTATAAGTTAAATAACCTGCCTCAGCAGGAGTTAAAGTAGCATTAATAGCAGCAATATCCAATGGAATCATATCTAAAGTTTCATTTTCTACAGTGATTTCTGTTGGTATTTTTGTAACAGTTACGTCAATTGTTTTGTTTTCAGCAGCAGCGTATCTTATGTTACCGTTAAATAAAACTGTAATGGTAGCTTCACCTTCGCCGAGTGCAACGATTTGGCCTAATATTACAGTAGCAACACTGGAATTGCTTGAAACATAACTTAAAAATCCAGCACCAGCCGGAGTTAAGGTAGCATTAATAGCAGCAGTGTCCAATGGATTCATTTCAATAGCAGTTTCGTTGACTGAAATTTCGGTTGGTATTTTTGTAACGGTTACGTTAATTGTTTTTTCAGAAGGAGCATATTTTGCAGTGCCGTTGAATGAAACTGTAATGGTAGCTTCACCTTCGCCGGCTGCAATAATATTTCCGAATAATACTATAGCAACACTGGAATTTGTTGTATTATACATTAAAGAACCGGCTTCAGCAGGTTTTAAAGTAGCATTAATAGCAGCAATATCTAGAGGATTCATTTCTAAAGTTTCATTTGCAACAGTGATTTCAGTAGGTATTCTGCTTACAGTTACATTAACTGTTGTTGAATTCTTAGCAAATATTTTATCATCACCGACAGTTACAGTAATGATTGCGTTACCTTCACCGACTGCAGTAACAGTACCATTTTTATCTACGGTAGCCACAGACTCATCACTTGATGTGTAATTAGTAGTATAATATTTTATTAAAAAGTCTGGAACAGTAGTTGCGTTAATGGCATAGGTATCTTCAACAAATAACTCCAAAGTATCGTTGTCAACACTTACGCGGGCATCATTTAATTCTACATTGATTGGTATAGTTTTATTTTCAGCAGCAGCATAGATATCGTTACCTGCAAAACTGACAGTAATGTTTGCCTGACCTGTACCAACAGGAATAATTCTGTCTTTAAAAATTACGGCAACACTGGAATTGCTTGAACTGTAGGATAAATTGCCTGCTTCAGCAGGATCTAAAGTAGCAACATCAGGAATAAACACAAGCACTTTAACATCCAAAGTATCGTTTAAAAGGGTAATTTCAGTAGGTATTTTGCTGTTTTCTATATTGATTGTGTAGTATGCATTTTTAAATGTACCGGTTACACTTCCGTTTCCGCTTTCAGAAGGAGTGTAGACTATTTCGTCATTTGTTGATGCAACAGGTCTATCCATTGATCCAAGTGTTGAATTTAACTTTAAATATACATAAACTGGTCCGTCATATTCTTTAACTCCTGAACCATCCCTGTATGATGAAAATTTAAATGTAATGTTTGATGTTTGGTTTAATGTAATTGCAGCAGGACTTGCTGTTGCATTCAAGAATAACCAATTATCAAGATCATAATTTACATCAGGGTTTTCATTATAGTTTGTAGCATTGTTTCCAAACCAGTTATCGGTCAATTCGATATTTCCAGTTACAGTTATTGGATAAAAATTAAAATCACCATTGTTCAGGAAAATGGAGTCATGAATAACATTGTCGGAAACAGAATTTCCAATCCAAATAAGATAATTATTTGCAGTATTATTATAAAATACGCTGTTTTCAATAGTAGTGGATGATGTTTCACCACTAGCACTAATAGCTATTGCACTGGTATAGAGTGCATGGTTATCTGCAAATATTGTATTGTTGAATGTAGTATTTTCCATTCCTTTATCGCAGTTTACTGCTCCGCCTCCACTTCCAGGAGCGCTGTTTTTATAAAACAGGATATCATTAAATGATGTGTCTTTAACAGCATTATAGAAATTGATAGCACCACCATCCCAGTTTTCAGCAACGTTATTTATAAAATCTACAGTTTCAAATATATTTGATGTAGATTCACCGGTCACATATAATGCTCCACCGTTTTGATCAGCGGTATTGTTGATAAATTTAACATTTTTAAAAGTATTTTCTCGTGTAATATAATTCTGATTTGATGCACCAAATCTTACAGCACCACCGTCATTTTCTTTAGCAGTGTTATTTATAAATACTACATCTTCAAAAGTATTTGATATGGTGTCTTTTGTAACATACAATGCTCCACCATTTTGTTGAGCAGTATTATTGATAAATGAAACTTTTTTAAATGTTGTGCCAGTTAAATCAGTGAATCCCCATGGACCAATGTTTATTGCTCCACCATCATCTTCTAAAGCAGTGTTATGTATAAATTCTGTGTTTTCAAAGGTAAGTGATGAAATGTAATTGTTTTTATAGGTAATACCTATTGCACCACCAGTCTTTGCAGCATTATCAATAAAGTGGGTATTGTTGAATATGGAATTTTCTATTCCGTTATCAATATTTATTGCCCCACCCGCACTTTTTTCAGCACGGTTTTTATAGAATGTGACATTAGTGAATGTTGCACCAGTTACTTTTCCATGGAAATTTATAGCACCACCATCCACTTTTTTATCTTTATTTATAGCAACATTATTTTCAAATCTTACGTTATTAAAGGTATCTGATGTAGATGTTTCAGTTATATATAATGCTCCACCGTTACCTCCATTAGCAGTGTTGTCAATAAATGTTACATTTTCAAATAAATTGTTTGCGGATGTGTGATAGAAGCGGACAGCACCACCATTGTTGATAGCAGTATTATTAATGAAATTCAAGTTTGTAAATTTACTGTCGGACAAAGCACTAATTATATTAATTGCTCCACCGTGAGCATCACTATTTCCGTTTTTAAAGGTTATATTGTCTAAAATTATACCACTAGTTACCTGACTAATTTCAAAAATTCTAATACCATATTTACCCAATGCATCAATAGAATGCCCATTACCATTAATGGTTATTGGATTTTTAATCTTTATTGCATAACTATTAAAGGCATCATCCAATTGATAATCCTTAGTCAAGTTTATAGTAGCGTTTCCACTGTCAATCATTTGCTGTAATTCTGTAAAGGTACCGGGTTCATCAGCACCAAGAATTTCGTTCTCACTTGAAGATATAGCTAATATATCTCCATTAGCGTCTAAATTACTTGTATCCTCAATATTTGTCTGACCAATATCTTCAGCAGCCGATACACAGGCCGCAGAAAGAATAATGGCAATCAAACAAATAAAAAATACTAATTTCTTATTCATGATTTTAACAACCTTTTAAATAAGTATATGGCAAAATTGTCATACGTTTATTGTTTTGTTCATATATTATAATATATTTTACTAAATGATTCTTTCAAAAACTGAAAAAGTTAAAGAGTCACAAATTAGATAGTATATAGTAGGTGAGTTAATTATGGATTTATCAAAAATTGTCTTGAATTCTTTTAAATATCCATTCAGAAACATTAAAAAATTACCTGTTTTATGCTTATTATTTGTCTTTATTGCAATTATTCCAATTGGCATGATTGCCAACAATAATTATATTACAGTCATTGGTGTAATTGCATTCTTTTTATTCATACTGCTTGTGCCGGGATATTTTTTATCCATGATTAAACTGGGTTCAAACCAGTCAGCAATGCTTCCATCATTCAATTTGGTCAATAACATATATGATTCTATTAGAGTGCTTTTTTTGAGAATAGTCTATATGATGGTTCCTGCTGCTTTATTTTTAATTGTATTGATGGTATTTGGCCCTGCAAGCAGAAATTTACTTAATAATTTTAAAATAATTGAATTTTTAGCGACAGTCGGATTCGTATTTGTGCTGATTTTAATTGTATATTTTATATTTGAATTCTTATTATTCTTTGCAAAAGCAAGATTGGCTTACTTCAATAGTTTGTCTGAAGCATTGAATATGAAAAAAGTAATAATGGATATCAAAAACATAGGTATTGTTAATATAATAAAATGGCTGATTGTAATGGCAATACTGTTGAATGCTATTACTTTTATTTCATCATTTGTATTGTCAATTCCATATGTCGGATTTTTAATATACGGATGTATTGTTATTCCCATAATTGAAAGCATAGCTAATTATTCACTGGGATTATTATATTCCAATATTGCCAAGAATTATGATGATTCAAATTTTAAAGAAATT
>ONIK01000100.1 GCA_900317865.1 uncultured Methanobrevibacter sp.
TGGGTAACATTAACATTGTGTGCAGCGACCGGACCATTATTAGTAACAGTAATAATCCATGTAGCATCATCGTTTTCCAGATAGGAATCTTTATCACTGACCCTTTGAACATCCAATATTACTTTTTGCTCATTGGAATCTATATGTACAAAATGATTCATCCTCTCAACATTACTCTCTACCAGTGAATAAATGGTTAAAGTTGCAGTAGTACCATTAGTCAATAAAGGAATAATCCATTTACCGGTATGATTGTTATAACTACCTAATGTTGCAGTATAATTTATAAATTCAAATTCAGATGGCAACAAATCATCAATTACAACACCTGTAGCATTTGAAGCGTTATTTGCATTGGAAACCTTTATGGTCCAAACAGCAATATCGTCATCGAAATATTCAAATTTATCACTGGTCTTATTGACAGACAAATCAACGTTAGGCAATATTCTAAACCTTGTATTGTTAGTAATTTCCTTATAGTTCCAATCCTCAGGATGGTTAGCAGTCACTTTATAATCACCAACTATTAAATCCTCTTTTGGTAAAGTAACATAAACGTCTCCATAAAGATTTGTTAAAAATGAATCATTGAAAACAATATCATTTTCACCATTGCCTCTATTGCGTGGTTTAGTTGAAATACCCAAATAATTTGGCATTGCACTATGTAAGTTATATGTACTGTTAATACCTTCATAATTCACAGTAATTGTAATGTTTTGAAGATATTCACGGTCATCCTGGTATAACAAAGTTCCGCCTTTACTGTTTTCAACACCATCCACAGGCTGTTCAAATCTGGTTTCGTTAGTATGATAGGTTTTTCCGGAACTGTGAATATAGGTTACGTTCTTTAATCCAATTTGATTAAATGATGCATTATTGTGAATAGCATTTACCATGTTGTCTCCACCAACGTGGACAACTTCAATTTTAACATCATTCGTATTAAAATAACTTACTTCAGGTTCTGCCACCGTGACTAAAAGATAACTCCATGCCTGGTTTTCCCTGAATACATCGTTTTCAAGCTTAAAGTTTGTTCCGGTTGAATAAATTGCAGACCCGTTACGGGCTTTGTTGTGTTCAAAATCATTGTTACGGGTTAGTGTATTGTCACCTATTACAAAGATTGCACCACCGAGACCTGAAACTTCACTTGCATCATGTGGAATAGCTTCATTATAAGTGAAATTATTACTAATAAAGTGAGATCCGCTTCCATCGATATATATTGCACCACCCTGATGGGTTACATTGTTATGGTCAAAAATATTATTTAAAACCTGAGTATCTTGACCATCCACATAAGCACCTGCACCATTGGTAGCATTGTTATAAGTGAAATTGGAATTTTCAATTTTAGTATTTTGACCATCCACATAAGCACCTGCACCGTTGATAGCATTATTATGGTCGAAAATATTGTAATTAGAAAAAATAACTCTATTTCCTTCAATATAAGCACCAGCACCCAAGGCAGCAACATTATTAGTAAAATTAGATGTATAAAATTTACTGTCATTACCATTAATATAAGCACCAGCACCAAAAGAAGCGTTATTATCAGTAAAATTAGATTTAGAAACAGTCGCATTAGAACCTTCTATATGAATACCAGCACCATAAAAAGTAGCATTATTTCCAGTGAAATTGGAATTGGAAACAGACGCATCAGAACCTTCTATAAAAATACCGGCACCACTCAGATAAGCGAAATTTTCTTCAAAATTAGAGCCTGAAACCCTAACATTGTTACCTATAATATAAATACCTGCACCATAGTCTGCTTCATTTTCCTTGAAAGTAGAATTCAAAATTGTAGCGTTAGCACCTTCAACATAAATACCTGCACCATTGGTAGCATTGTTATTTATAAAGGTGTTGTTGAAAAATGTCGCATTGTTACCTTTAATAAAGACAGTACCGTTAGTGGATTCATGGTCGTAGAACTTTGAATTGTTGACAATAGTTCTTTGACCGGTTATATAAACTGCAGCACCGCTTCCGCTTTCTGCTTCATTTCTATTGAATGTACAGTTGTCAACAAACACTGCACCTGCATTTCCAGACGGGTAGAACCATCTAGGCGCATGCTTGTTGTAATAGGTACCGTTCCACCATTCAATGTATTCATTTTCTCCAGTTTTATTGTAGTATGTATATTTATCAGGTTCTTTTGGTTTTTTTGTATCCCATCCGTAAATACCATTACAGTAGGATGAAGTCTTATTAAGAGTAGCAACATTATCTGTAAAAATACAGTTTTCCAAGGTTACGTTATTACCCTTATAGTTTCTACCGCTGAATCCATCGTGGTCACCGTCTAATCCACCAACCATAATAGCAGCACCTTGACCACCACTACAATTGACAAATTCGGAGTTTTTAACAATTAAGTTATCGTGACTTATACCGATAGCTCCAGAGTATTCACCGGTTCCTGTACAATTCAAGAAATAACAGCCGTCAATGATTTCAGGTTCATCAATATAACCAAAAGAAGAACTGAAATTACCGTGAATATAAATTGCAAACCAGCGAGAAGTAATGTTGATAAAATTACAATTTTTTAATTTTGAAGCTACAGCACCAGACCCCCATTCTGATTCATCAGCAATACACAATGCACCACCATGCTGGGCAGAAGAAGTATTGACGAAATTACAATTTTCCATTGCTATTCCAAATACGGCACCCAATTGACCTGAACCATCCTTGACATAATCTTCACC
Source organism: uncultured Methanobrevibacter sp. (assembly GCA_900317865.1). Taxonomy (GTDB): domain Archaea; phylum Methanobacteriota; class Methanobacteria; order Methanobacteriales; family Methanobacteriaceae; genus Methanocatella. Next base: position 2,739 of record ONIK01000100.1, read on the forward strand.
AGGATTTGTCTGATGACAGTTAGTGAAATTACAGTTTTTAACAGATATTGGTGTATTATCCCAATAACAGCCCACCATACCCATAAACTGATTTTTGGATATACAATTGTTTATGGAACAATTTGTCAAAGATCCGCTTACAAAATTAACTACACGGGTAGTATTTAAATTTTCAATTGTGATATTGGTTAAAATACATCCATAATTACTATAATATCCTCTTTTAGTATTGTTAGATTCGGGAATTAATGGAGATTTGGAATTTTTAACTCCGAAAGTTAAAGCATAATCCCAACCGTCACCAACATTGGCCATTATACCGTCACCAAGTTGATAACCACCGTATATTCTAACATTACTAATATATACCTTATCCGGCCTATCTGCACGATCTCCACCCCAATAATCATCGGATGAGTTATAAGACCCTGCAAGAATTTTACTAGTTCCGGTATAAGTTCCACCATCTAGGTAAAGAGTACCTCCACCATTGGCTGAAATATCTAAGATAGCATCTCTAATGGCACTTACTTCACCGCCACTTAAATGCCTATCATAAGCCCCGAGAATTGGTTCCTTATCTATACTAAGACGCAATTGCTCAGGTTCTTCATTATAAGTTGAATCATTTTCAAATTCATTCGTGTTTTGCCCATTGTTTGCCAGGCCCAAAATAGAATCTGATGACTGATCAACAGAATTGGAATTAATGGAACATGATTGTCCATAATCCACACTACCAACATCATCGGATAGTGCTATAATTTCGCTTGTATTGTCCTGTGTTATTTCACTTGCGCACACAAATGAAGTTGAAAACAGTACAAAAAATAGCATCGAAATGAAAAATAAATATCCTCTGAATCGCATATTTACCTCCATCCATACATTTTTATTTTCAATTAACTTTTAATAATGAAAAACTTTCGCTAAATCAAATAGTATATTAAATAAATGAAAAAAATTCATTTTATTTACAAAGGAAAACTCGCTAAATCAAATAGTATATAGAATAATCTACGAAAACTTTTTGCCAGAAAAATAATAGTAAATAGAATAAATTAACGAAAACTTTTTGCCAGAAAAATAATAGTATATGAAAATTAATGAAGGCACTTTCAGTACCTATGATAATATAAGATTAATCATATTTATAAAGTTATTGATTTTTTTGTGAAAATAAATATTCAAAAAAACAGGAAAATTAGTCAAATCTATAAATCTTAATAAAATAAATAACTATTTTTTATCAGCCATGTAAAAACCAAAGAATGATTTAAAATAACTGATGAGAATACTCACAATAGCTATTTAAATTATAAAGATTTTAAAAATCTGTATTTAACCATCAAAAAAGACCAATAATTCAACAGCCAAATCAGATAGTGCTTTTTTTATTAGGTTTTGATCCTAAAACTGAATCATGACGAATCATGATTAAGACTATTGGTTAAAAGCCTCTATACCTCTAAACTCTCATTTAGAAATATTTTCATTAATTTTTTCATTCAATACTATTTTTATAACAAAATTTTCATAACACATACATCCAAATTATATCACTATATAAGCCAGACATACATGTAATTAAACAATATATTAAAAAGTAAATAAATATTTTACTATATTATGCTTAACAAAAATCAAATGGAAAACAATTCAAAAGTTAATTTAAAAATCAATATTAAATCATATAATCAAAAACAATGTAAAAATATGTTTTATATGACATACTTTATTTATCAACTTCCATAGTTTAAAAAAATATTTAAAATTAGCATATTATTTTTCAATGATTATGTTATCATTATAGACAAAGAGTATAAAAGACAACATTTTTCCTGAAAAAATTTTCTACAATATATTTAATTTTGTTCTATTGGAAAATGAAAAATACACAAATAATAGATAAATTTTTTTAAATCAACCTATCTAAAAAATATTTTTTCAAATTATTTCTAAATATAAGATAAAAATTTAAGCATAAAAAAATATTTTAACTATTTTTTTACATATACATATAATATGACAGACCAAATGTTTATGGGTGCATCAACCAAACAAGGTTATGATATTGCTACTAAAAGTAGAGAAATCATACGCAGCCTTATCGGTGATGACATTAAAGATTTGAAACCTGCTGAAAAAGATATAGTTGAGCGTATTGTTCATTCAACAGCAGACCCTGAATATGCTAAACTTGTTCATATTAGTGATGACTTTGTAGATTCTGCAATGAAATCCTTAAGAAATAATGAAACAATATTAACCGATATTAACATGGTCAAATATGGAATAACCCGTTATGACGGCGAAGTTGAATGTTATATTAAAAATGAAGAAGTTAAAAAAATAGCTAAAGAGCACCAGATTACAAGAGCTGCTGCGGCTATTAGATATGCAAGCCAAAACGACTTTGAAGGAATTGTTGTTTCCGGGAATGCTCCGACAGCTGTTTTTGAAGCTATGGATCTATATCAAAAAGGTGAAATGAATCTTAAAGCTATCGTTGGAGTTCCTGTAGGTTTTGTTGGAGCTGCTGATTCAAAAGAAGCTTTAAGAAATTCAAATATTCCCAATGTTATTACTGAAGGCCCGAAAGGTGGTACACCTATTGCTGTTGCTTGTGTAAACTCATTAATCCAACATTTATAAGTGATAAAATGACTGAAGAATTATTTAATGAATCAAAAAAATACTTCCCTGGAGGAGTTAATTCTCCAGTGCGTGCATTCAAGCCTTATCCATTCTTTGTTGAAAGTGCTGGAGGAAGTAAAATAACCGATAGTGAAGGAAATACATATATTGACCACTGTCTTGCTTATGGACCATTGATACTAGGACATGCGAATCCTAAAGTTGTGCGTGAAGTATCCAATCAGTTGACGATTGGTACGGCATACGGCGCTCCAACTGAAAATGAAATTAAGCTTGCACGTGAAGTTGTGGATAGAATACCTTCTGCTGAAATGGTCAGATTTTGTAATAGCGGAACTGAAGCTACAATGAGTGCTATCAGATTGGCACGTGGTTTTACTGGCAGAGACAAAATCATTAAATTTGAAGGAGCTTATCATGGAGCTCATGATTATGTTTTAGTTAAAGGCGGTTCAGGTGCAGCATGTTTACCTGATTCTGCAGGTATTCCAACAGACACTACTAAAAATACATTATCCGTTCCATTTAACGATGAAGAGGCTTTAAGCGAATTAATCGAAAAAGAAGGAGAAAATATCGCTTGTTTGATAATGGAAGTTGTAATGGGTAATGTTGGATGCATTGAACCAAAACCTGGATTTTTAGAGTTTGTACGTAAAATAACTGAAGAAAATAATATTGTATTAATATTTGATGAAGTTATTACTGGTTTTAGAGCTTCCAGAGGTGGTGCTCAACAATATTATGGAGTTACTCCTGATTTAACTACATTAGGTAAAATAGTTGGTGGAGGACTTCCAATGGGTGCTTTCTGTGGAAAAAGAGAAATAATGGAGTTAATAGCCCCTCAAGGACCAGTTTATCAGGCAGGAACATTTAGTGGTAACCCAATTTCTGTCCAGGCAGGATTATCTACACTATCACAATTAGATGATAAATTTTACAAAGATTTAGAGAGAAAAGGAAATTTCCTCAGAGGAAATATTGAATCAATAATTGATGATGAACAGTATAATATTCAATGTGTAGGACTTGCTTCAATGTTTCAGATTTATTTGAATCCTGCTGAAGTTTATAATTATGCTGATGCTAAGAAATCAGATACTGAAAGCTTTTTAAGATACTTTAGAGCTCTTTTGAAAGAAGGTGTTTTTATACCGCCTAGCCAATTTGAATGTAACTTCATTTCAAGTGCTCACAGTATGGCGGATTTACAAGATACCTCAGACGCAATTGAAATAGCATTAGCTGTAGCTTTCAATAAGAAAAAAAGATTTTAAGGTGTTAAAATGGTAAATTACAAAGAAATAGCATCATATGCTGTAATACTTATAGTCGTTTTAATCCTTGCCCAACATTTAAACGTTGTAGTTTCAGGAAGTATGGAACCTGTATTCTATAGAGGAGACATTGTCGCTATTGAAAAAACAAATTTACTAGGAATTCAGGAATTTAATCCTAAGGATGTTAAAGTAGGAGATATAGTTGTTTATGATGCGAAATGGTTTAACCAACCGGTCATTCACAGAATTATCAATATTACAGAAATAAATGGAACGACGATGTACGTGATAAAGGGAGATAACAATAACCGGCCCGACCCCTATTATGTAAAGGCAGACCAGATACAGGCGAGAGTGCTTACACTAGGAGATCATCCGGTAGTGATTCCATGGATAGGTAATCTTTCATTATGGATAAGAGGACTATAAGGTGAGTTAATGTATTTTGAAATTGAAAAACAAGCAATAGACGCTTTAAATAAAGCATTAGACCAGTATGATGAAGACATAGATAGAAATTTCCGTTTAGAATTTCCGCCAGATCCAAAATTAGGAGATTTGGCAAGCACAATAGCTTTTGCACTTACAAAAAAATTGAAAACAGCCCCCAATCTTGTTGCAGAAGATTTGGTTTCAAAAATTGAGGTTCCGGACATATTTAGTGGATGATAACTATGGAAAATTAGAAAAAACAGATGAAAAAATCGTTTTGGAACATACATCTGCTAATCCAAACGGACCTTTACACATTGGACATGTTCGTAATTCCATTTTTGGAGATTCACTTTCCAGATTATTGAAGTTAGCTGGTCGTGAAGTGGAAACCCAGTATTATGTAAATGATATGGGAAGACAAATTGCCATTATTGTTTATGGTATACGCGAAATGGGTTTAAAAATTGAAGACCAGGAAGGAGATAAAATTGACGAAAAAATAGGTAAACTATATTTCCTTGCTAACAAAGAAGTCGATGAAAACGAAAATGCAAATGAAAAGGTAAGTGAACTTATTCAAGAATATGAAAAAGGTGAAAGCGAAGAATTGAATAAAACCTTTGAAAATGTTGTTGAAAGTTGTGTTTCCGGAATAAAAGAAACTCTAAACAGAATCAATATTTACCATGACGATTTTGTATGGGAAGGCAAATTCATAAGAAACGGAGATGTAGATAAACTTGTAAAATACTTTGAAAAAGAAGGATTTGTATCACATGAAGAAGTGGACTACATTGATTTAACTTTCTACAATATAGAAAAAGAATTTGTATTAAGAAGATCAAACGGTACTTCTCTTTATTCAACAAGAGATTTAGCATATCACAGATATAAAGCAACTCTTGGAGATGTGGTTTTAGACATTTTAGGTTCTGACCATAAATTATCCTCAAAGCAAATGAAAGTAATCTTTGAAGAAATTTTAAAGGAAAAGGCTCCTGAAGTAATATTTTACGAATTTATTACATTACCTGAAGGATCCATGTCAACCAGAAAAGGTAAATTTGTATCAGTAGATGATTTGGTCGACGAAGCAATACTGAGAGCAACCAATGAAATTAAATCAAGAAATCCTGATTTAACTGATGAAGAAATTGCACCAATGGCCGAACAAATTGGAATTGGGGCTATAAGATTCTTTATTGCAAAATTGTCTCCTGAAAAACACCTGACATTTAAATGGGATGAAGCATTAAGCTTTGAGAGAGGTTGTGCTTCAATTCAATATGCACATGCCCGAGC
>ONIK01000099.1 GCA_900317865.1 uncultured Methanobrevibacter sp.
AAATAACATTATTGAGTTATTTAAGGATTCGATTGATTATCTTGCAGTACATTTTATATTCATGTGGTCTAAATTAACATTTCAAGAACAAAAAATAATTATTTCTTTAGTTAGAAACCCTAAAAAGAGAATTGAAATAGCTAACTCTTTAGAAGTTACTAGCGGATCACTTAATAGGCCATTGAATCGACTGCTTGATTTTGACTTGATTGAATATGTAAATGACAAATACCAAATTACTGACCCGATACTCACCTATTGGCTTCAGAATTGTTATGAAAAGAATGGAATATATCCATTTAGAAGTATTTAATTAGCATTAGTTTTGGATTTGCTGCCTTATTAATGGCAATGACAAAGGGTTAAAAAAAAGTAAACATTAACACGTATAAAATTGCCGAACCTTCGGGACGAGGAGGATAGCACGGTAATCCTATACTCATTAGAGTATACAGCCCGTGAACTAAGAATCCTCAACTTCTACAGGTTGAGGTAGATCAAACCTATTTGAACAGGAAGGCATTGATTTAAAACGGGTTATTCAAACTTTCAGAATTTAAGTGCCTTTAAAAAGATTCAAATCATGAATTAAAATCATTTAAAAAAAAAATATTAAAGGCTGCTAAGCTATGTGAAAATATATAGCAGCCTTATTATTCATGTTAAATTAAGGAATCGCAACCATAGTATACTCTGAATAAAGAGAGAATCCAGGTATTTCACCATAAGTTTCCATATCCAATAACATATATGAAATTTGCTCGAAAAAGCCTTCAATAGCCACATACCCACCAAATGCACCTCCAATTACTCCGGCTACAGCAGAAACACCAATTACAGTTTTATAAACCGTCCGAGTGTTAAGTTCAGGGTTATAATTATTGGAAATCATATATGAGGAACTATAAGCGCCCATGGCAATACCGGCAGTAACACCTGCACCAACACCGGCAGCAACACCTATAAGAGGGTTTAGGGTACATACACCAACAACAAAGCCTACAACAGCACCAATCACATAACCTGTCACAGCACCAATAATTGTAGCTTTTACTAATGATTCACTTTTAACATGCACATACCCATGTTTACCATTCTCAGTAATATTCCCACCATTAATGACTATAGTGCATTTATCTGAACGCATTACTGTTAATGAGTCATCACCCTCTTTTTCCTTGGCTTTATCTACACTGCATATGTCATTACCTTTTTTACTTGCATAGTTATTTTCAAATATGCAGTCTGCATATTCGAAGTATCCTGCATTAAAAACTGCACCACCACATTTAGCAACATTATTGTAGAAATAACAGTTTTTACAGACGACATGTCCCTGATTAAGTATTGCACCGCCAAAACCACGGTTAAAATCACCTTTGTTATGGGCATTCTTAAATGAAACTTCCTCAAAAACACCTTTTCCACCTTTATCTTCAACGTGACAGTTAAAACCATCAACGATTAACTTGGTTGCACTGAAGTAATCATTTTTATCAATTGAAACCCAGATTTTTTTCTCAGATCCTTTGGAAAGGGAAATCTTTGAGCTTTGGCCGTTTACATGAATAAAATCATAACCGCTTTTGTGGACCTTCCATGTTTCACCAGTCACTATAGATAAGTTACCTGCAAATGTAACATTTAAAGAAATATAAGCACCTGCAATATCAATATTCCTTCCGGACAAATATTTAACAGTATCTGATTTCTTTAAATGAATAGTACCATTATAGTCAGCACTGTTTTTAACATATACATTTTTAACAACTGATATGGTTTTATTATATTTAATCTTGGAATGTTTTAGCAAATCATTGAAAATTTTATTCCATGAATATGTATTGTTATAGACAGTTACATTGGCAAAGCTATATTCGTAGTTAATAAGATATTCGCCGTTATTTAATTTTCCATTAATACTGAATAGGAAAGTATTATTGAAGTAAGCAAAAGCATAGTTAATGTTTTCATTATACTTCAAAGCACAATTAAACATTATAGCCTTATAAATTGTTGAAACTAAATCAATTTTTTCACCAGCAATATTTTGATAAACACCATAACGCAAATAATCCACATCAATACCGGATAACTTCCCGTGAATAACAGGAATCATATCATTAACAACACAATGTGAAATATTGCAGTTTTTATTGTTACGATCAGTGAAAATTGCTTCACAAGTACAGTTTGAAATGGAGTTTTTAAATATGGAATTTGTAATTGTGTTATTTACTCCTGAGATGTATATTGCACCGCCAACACCACTGGCAGTGTTATTTATGAATATACATTGATTAATTAAACCGTTACTTCCCATCCAAGCTACAGCACCACCGTTAACTGCACTGTTGCCTGCAAAGGTACAGTCTGAAAGAACACCGTCATTACCAAACCAGGAAATAAGACTTTCTCCGGAATCAAAAGTAATGTTTTCCAATTTGGAAATGGATATAACATTAATTTTATGGCATACAGCATTAATGAAATTTAAATTACAAATCCTAACATTATTTCCTTTCACCATAAATGCTACAGGACAATTCATTTCATCAATAACATGACCATTACCATCAATAGTAATATCATCCTGATCAATTATTATGTTATAATCATTAACTCCATAATCAAAATAATAATCCCTGGTTAAAGTAAGCGTATCTCCAGGTTTAAGTTCACCAATTTCAGAAGTTAAATCATTAAAATTACCTGCATTACTCTTATTGATATGTAAATTCAATGATCTTTTATCGAGGACTGGAATAACATTATCAAATGAACAGGAAGATACGTTGCAGTTTTCAGCTCCGCATAAAAGATAAACTGCTTCATATCCTAATTTACCATAACAGTTTTCAAAAATTGATCTGATAATTTTATTATTACTGCCGCTTACATAGATTGCACCGCCGAAATCAGCAGTATTGGCTATAAAGATACACTGGCTGATTAAGGCATTATTTCCCATCCAGTTAATTGCTCCACCATTAACCGCAATATTTCCTGCAAAAGTACAGTTTGAAAGAACACCGTTATCACCGCTCCAGGTAATCATGCTTTTAGAATTCTGATTATTTTTGGAATTTATGAAGGTAAAGTTGGATATTTTAACATTATCTCCTGATACATTAATCATTACAGGTTTTTTCATTCCGTCAATAACATAAGCATTACCATTTACTGTTATATTGTCGATATTAATCATTACACTATTTTTATCACAGTTTTCATTGAAATAATAATTTTTAGTTAAATTAATAACGTCTCCAGGATGATGTTTATTAATTTCACGTGCCAACGCACTGAAAGTTCCTACATCACCATCCATATAAACTTCATTGAAATCAGTGAATAGTTTATTGATACTTAAAGGACATTTAACATTAATGTATAATACACTATGAACGTTTTTGTCTTTTCCATCTTTAATGTGGCTAGTTAAATTGTTATATTCAGCAGCACTGTGAACAGTTATATCCACCACCATATTTTTCATATAATTGTCTGTATGCAAATTCTTAAAAATATCATCTGCACAGGTTACTTTGCTGAAGTGGTAATCACTTACAATAAATTCATCAGGCAACTTGGAAGTAATCCTAAAAATATAATCCTGATTATTAATGCTCATACTACAGGAAATGTGATCATTATAATCAAAACTATCATTATAGAATAGAGATTCATATAATAATGTATCCAGATTTATTGTATCATACCCAATTGTTGTTGTAAAATGATTTTTTAAATACTTTAAATCTATAGATTTTCCATCAATAACCGGAATGAAATTATCAAATGTACAATCAGTTATAGTACAGTTTTTATAATTATGATCCATGAGAATAGCATCACCGCAGGATATGGAAAAGGATTTTTCGAAAATTGAATTGGAAATTGTGTTATTTGCACCGCCAATATAAATTGCACCACCGGCATTGTTTGCAAGATTGCCTGTAAATTTACAATTACTGATTAAACCGTTGTTTCCTTTCCATGTAAGAGCACCGCCTTTAGCAACACGACCATTATACACTGAATTTCCCTGAAAGGTACAGTCTGAAAGAACACCATTATTTCCAAACCAGCGAACAGGACTTGCATCAACCTCTCCAGCATGATATGGAATCTTACTTACAACATTTTTTGCTCTGAATTCGATTGAAGAAGGATTACGTTTATTCATATCATGACCAATATCAATTCTAGAATGGGATTGATCAGGAATATACCTGTTTACATTATCATCATACTGGGCATTCATAAAAGTTACATTTGTTATTTTAACATTGTTTCCTTTTATATTAAATATATTGGTCTTATGGGCCCCATTAATGATATGGCCATTTCCATTAATTGTAATATTATTTTTCGTTATTTTAATTACATCATTGTCCTCAATAGAATATTTGAAACCATGTCCATAGCTATAATCCTTTGTTAAATTAAATGTATCCCCATCTTTAAGATCAGAAATATCGTTTTTCAAATCCTTGAAACTGCCAACGTTTTTACCATTTGAAAGACTGTCCGGTTTGTCTAAACGAACATCATCCAAATCAGATATGGCATTGTCTTCACCATAACTTCCAAAATCAATGCTACCGGCAGTAATGTTATCTGCTGCAGACACAGATCCTACACCAATAAAAAAAATTAAAAACAAACACAAAATTGCAATTAATTTAAACTTTTTCATAATATCACAACACATTTTTTTATTGATTATAAAAAGAATACTTTTTTCATTTATGTATACGCTTACCAAGCATATAAAGCTTTTCGAATGTAAGTGCTTACTTGCATTAAAAAACAGGTTAATATAAAAAATAATAAGTAAATAGGGCCAATCCAATGAAATTTAAGTAAATAAACAATAATTCAATCCAATCCAAAGAAATAAATTATTATATAACCTTTCCTAAAATTGAAAAATGATTTACTCTTTGGCTTTTTTAAAATATTTTTCGCAAAATTTAATTGCTGTGGTTAAAAAATAGTTATCCATGAACATTAAAGCACCAATAATTATGGAGTTAGTTTTCATCATGATTGCTGTTTTGGTTTATATTACAACTTCCAACACATTTTTCATATTCAATTTCCTCTATATCGGAACTGCAATAGCTGTTGGACTGTTCATGATGGCTAAAAATAACAGATACGCAAGAAACCTAGTTATGCTTGCAGTTGGAGGTTACCTGTTTTTTTATGTTGGCATTTTAGGTCATGAAAACTTGTCCCTGTCCGGATTTTGGTATTATTTAAGTTTAGGTGTTTTTGAAGGTGCCGTTATTCATTTTCTAATTGCAAAAATCTTTGGGCCGTTACTGTTTGGCCGTGGATGGTGTGGCTATGCCTGCTGGACGGCAATGATATTGGATCTGCTGCCTTACAAAACCTCACAAAAGGAAAGGAAAAACTGGGG
>ONIK01000098.1 GCA_900317865.1 uncultured Methanobrevibacter sp.
AGGCTATTTTGAGAGTATTCGGCTAAACGCTCATCATCTGTTGAGTTGAAATACATCAGGGAAACTCTCCAGTATGTTGATGCTCTAAGATATGCGCTTTCTTTTGTTGCATTGCTGTTTGATTCATCCGCCCTTTTTTCCAAGGTTATTGCCATTTGAGACCATGCATCAATCCATTCAGTGCCTGACTTGAACTTTTCTGTAATCTCAAATACTTCTCCTATATCCGCCATCTGCAGATATGTCAATCCTAAAACATGTCTTATCAGTGCATCCTGCAGGATGTTTTCACTGAATTTCATGCTTGACCAGTGTCCTTCAACGCCTATTTTCGGCATTTTCGGTTTGAATAATTTTGCCATATTATCACCTATATATTCTTTATGAATTCATGAGCTTTCTTAAAATCCTTTTCATTGGGATGGCCTTTAGCTATTCCACCAATTTTTTCAAAAAATCCGAATGTATCATAGCCTCTGCAGGAAAATCCACCAACAAAATCACAATTTTGTGCTTTGATGATTTTTTGGATGCCTCTTGCATAATTGATGTAGTTTATGCCACAGGTATAGACAGTAAATACTTTCTTTCCTGTCAAATCAATTTCTGAGGCTAATTTTTCTATTCCTTTGTGAAGCTTGTGATAGTAAACTCCTGAAGCAAATCCTATTGCATCATAGCTTGAAAAATCTGTAGCTTTGACTTGTGATATTTTGAATAAATCTATGTCTTTTACTGTTGCCATTTCATCAATGACCTTTTTTGTATTCCCATGATGGGAGGATACGTATATTATTGCAGTTTTCATGTTGTCCACTCGCTAAATTTATTTCATATAAAATTATTGCCTATGAAACTATTTCATAGAAAACTATTTTAAAAGCATCGTATATAAATGTTACTATGTCAGAGAAAAAATTGGGATTTCTAATCGGAGACCTTTTTTATACCTATACCAACTACCTGAACAATGCATTAAAGGAAATGGACATAACCATAAGCCAGGCAAGAGTTTTGCTGGTTTTGGCTAAAAATGATGGCGTTTCAATTGACTTTTTAGCAAACAAAACAAATATAGGAAAAAGCAGCATTACCAAATCCGTAAAGATTTTAGCAAAAAAGGAATTCCTAACAAAGGAAATAGATCCTGACGATAACCGAAAAAAAATTATCAAGATAACCTCTAAAGGAAAAGAAATACAAAAATTTGCAATCAAAACAAATGAAGAAATCGAAAATAAATTAAATCGCCAAATCGGTGAAAAAGAAATGGCTGATTTAAAAATAAAATTAGAAGAATTAATAATTTTAATTGATTCTTAAATGATAATGGAATAAAATAAATTTCATATTGGAGTTTTGTGGTTCAAATCGATAAGGTTGCGAACTATATAATATGTTTTATACGAATGAAAATTTTTAATTATTATAATTTCAAAAAAAGTAGTATAGAGAGATTATAAGTATGACAACTATCACATGTCCTTTCATACAACTCTCCTCAAAATAATTTTAATTAATTAATGATTTAATTTTTAAGTTATATATAATTAATAGCTACTTTTTAATTAACAAATATCAAGTGGGGATGTGGCCCAACTATCTCAGAAAAAATCCACACTTCGAATACAAATTAATTAACAATAAATTATAAAAAAATTTTTAAAAGAGATTTAAATAATTTAAAATTAGTAAAAGAAAAAAACAATGCCCACAACATGAAACATGCTTGAGTAGGTAGACATTGAATTAATCCAATTATTCAAAATTTAGAATTTAAGTACCTGAAAATGGACTTTAAACTCTTAATGAATTATTATGAAAGAAATTATATATAAAGTAAATCAATTCATCAAAGGATTAACTCCTATTGGAAAGCAACAACAATGTATTATTTTACTTTTTTAAATTAAATATAAATATTTAATTATCAGAGTTCTAAAAAAAAAGCAGTATAGCAAGAACAAAATTATACAACTATCACATGAGTTTTCATACAGCTCTTCTCCTATAATATTTAATTAATACTTTAAATTTCAATTAGTGGTTTTTCAAGCTGAATTAGGATTATTGTCTGTCTCAAATTATAATATTAATTGTAGCACGTATTATTAAGATATAACATATATAACATGTGCTAAAAAAAGTTAGTGCATGTAGAAAAACAAAATGAAAAATAAAAATAACTGGATAATTAAGTAGTCCCGAGCGGAGTCGAACCGCTGTCTCTGGGTCCAGGGCCCAGAAGGATTGCCGCTACCCTACGGGACTATGAGAATAATAAAACATTTGAATAAATATATTTTAAGTAAATTCTTAATTAAATACTTAATCTCCAAATATATATTAAATTAGTGAATTTATATAGTTTTTTGTTGGACTAACATTCTATAATATCAGTGCCGTTAATGTTAGAATGTTTCATTAAAGCCATAGCTTTGAACTTACTTTTGATTTAAATCACAGCAACAGCTAATAATTATATCAAAGATAGATGCATCACCATACCTTCTGATTCTGCAATCCTATGGCAACAACATTTATATAGTAGTTATGAATATATATTCATAATACCTGAAGATACATTTGGGGAGAATATTATGGTAAGGCCTAAAAGAAGAAGAAGAGTAGTTACATGTCACAAACATGAGTTGAACAGGAATCGAAAACCGATTGAAATATCAGTAGACGAGTTTGAAGCTATCCGATTTAAAGACTATCATGATATAAAGCAAACTGAGGCCGCTGAATTCATGGGAATTTCACAGTCAACTTTTCACAGAATACTGAATTCTGCAAGACATAAACTGGCTACCTCTTTAATTGAAGGTCGACCAATAGTTGTTGTAAAAGGTGATACAATGATTGATCCGAACAAATACTTATGCGAAGACTGTGGTTTTCAATGGTCAAATCCAGAAAAAGAATACGAAGAGTGTCCTGATTGCAAATCAACAAACATTCGCAAATTAAACACAAACAATAGAAGAAATCAAATGTCAAATGACACATGCAGTTGCCCTAATTGCGGTTACACAGAGCCAAAGATTAGAGGCATTCCATGCAGAACAAAAACCTGCCCTGAATGCGGTTCACCACTACAGGGAAGAGGATTATGCAATATTTAAATAAGAGATGATTATAATGGCTGAAATTACAATAGACACCAACAAATGTGATGATTGCGGAGACTGCACAGACGTCTGCCCCATGGAAGTCCTGATTCTTAAAGACGGCAAATTAACCATCAATGAACCAGATGAATGCAGTTACTGCGAAACCTGTGTAGACATATGTCCCAACGAGTGCATCACAATCGAATGAAACTTCAAATCATTCCTTTTTTATCTATTTTAACTGACTTATTAACACATTAATCATTCATTAACTTCTTGTAATATGTGTTTGTCTGATATAATGCACCTACCGGATTGTGTGCGAGTACCTTATCTTTTGTAACAAGTGTTGTACACAGAGCTTCAGAATACTTATAAAACAGGCTGTCATGACCGACACATAATCCCATTACTACATTAAGCTCTGTTTTTTCATTGTTGAGTATTTCTGCCTGAAGAATCGGGTTGCACATTACATTCCCGGTTATGGTTGTTTTTTCTTCATCCAACCCAGTTATTTCTGTTTTTTTCATTGATCCAACTTTGCATGCGACGGAATATACTTCAAAGTTGTGTTTTTCAAGGATTTTTGCAAATGTACTGCTTTCCTCCATCAGTCCCACGCATGCGGCTATTCCTATTTTATTCATTTTTAGTCTTTTTGCAAACTCTATGATTTCTTCCACTCTTGTGTATTTGCAGTAGAACTCTTCTTCTATCTCTGCAGATATCCGTGATATCTCTTTGTTGTTGTCTTCATTGTACAGTTTTTCGATTTCAATTATCTCATCATTTGTTAATTCTCTTGTTGGACAGAATTTAGGATATTGTCCGTCCTGGTGTTTGCAGTTTATAATTCTGCAACTGGTGCAGGAGTATTTTTTCATGATATTTCCCCCAGTGATTATTTTTCCTTAAATTTCATCACCCAATAAGAAATCAAGCATATTCTTACCTTCCAGTAATATTTTCGTTTATGGACAGTATTTTTTTACCATCCAAATCTTACCTTTTGAACCTTGCATAACCGACATGCATCTGGAAGATAATCAATGTAATTATATATTATCTTATAACTAATTATTCAATATTCAAATAAATATATTTTAAGTTAATTCTTAATTAAATACTAATTTTCCTAATATATAATTAAATTAGAGGTAATTAAATTCCCTTTCTTTAAACTTTTACTTTTTTTAAATATTTCAACTGAAAATATTCACTACTTATGATTGTTATATTGGAATTTGATAATAAACAAAAATATTGAAATGGCCTAATTTTTTTAAATATCTTTTAAGCTATTCTTTTTTTATTGTATCAAAATTAAGTAAATTTACACATAAAAAGGCAAAGTTTTAATATTGCATTATTGATATAATAATATATACACTTATAATGGAGGTGAAAAACATGGCAATCCCTAAAGCTCCTGTAAAAAGGATTATTCAAGAAGCTGGCGCGGAAAGAGTAAGTGCTGATGCTGTTGATGCATTAGCTGAATACTTAGAAGATTACGCAGAAGACGTCTCTAAAAAAGCAGTAACCTATGCAAAATATGCAAAAAGAAAAACAGTAAAAGCAGAAGATATTGCTTTAGCTATTGACAGTCCAAAAGCTGAATCTCCTGAAGAAAAACACAATATTTTAGACGTAATCAAAGACGTATTTGATGCTGCATCTGAAGGAAAAGGCATTGAAGACATCATTAAATCCTTTAAGAAAATGGAAAAAAAATGAGAACGAGCACGTTAAGATATTGTCATTTGCAAGTTTTTCTTGCAAATTTTTTTATTTTTTAAGATTAATTAGCTATTTTTTATTTTTAACTATTTTTTGTATATTCCTCTGAAAATATTCAGTTTAAAATATAATCAGAATTGCAATAAGTATATCCTGCAAGTTTTAACGATAATCTCCATACGGAAGGGGTAAAATCGGATAGGGAATAATATCCGCATGTGTACTATAAAAATGACCATGTCCCCATGGCCTTTTTAAATTAGGATCAACACATATATTATCAATTTTGGCAAAGAAATGCCTATGACGATACATTTTATTTCCGACATGATTGAACCACCCCATCCTATAGAGGATGGGGATTCCTGAATTTTTTTCACTTAATAAGGGTTAATTTAAGTATTTTTTCAGGCTATCTCCGTTGAACCAGCGGTTTAGAATATTAATTGCTGCGTTTGTGTCTCTATCAAGTATTTTTCCGCATTTTTGACATTTCCAGTTGCGTTTTTTGATTTTTAACTCTTTGTTTATGTGTCCGCAGTGGTGGCATTTTCTGCTTGTGTTGTGTGGTTTTACGAATTGTACGCCGTCTGCTTCGGGTTTGTAGAGTTGGAATTTGTCTTTTAGTCTTTTTATGAATCGCGATAGAG
>ONIK01000097.1 GCA_900317865.1 uncultured Methanobrevibacter sp.
TAGTGATTTCAACTGTTTTATTCGGACTAGGATTTCCTTTACTATTAACCACAGTAACATTTAATGCATCTTTTCCATGATAATACTTAGTTAAATTATCAACCAATATTTCAACATCATTGACAATTAAATTATCTTCTGTATATACAGTTGCATTATTGAAATTGTCATCACCAGAATATGAAACATTTACTTTATATTCACCAGGCAAGATAGAATCGGAAACTGTAATTGTTTCGTTTAAAGGAATTTCTGTAAATGTAAAATTTTGTTTTTCACCAATTAATGTTATATTAACTGTTCCAGTTACATTTTCCTTATATGAAAAATCAATAGTTACATTATCACCATAATCAATTTCAGAAGGATTAACTTTTGCAGATAATTCAGAATCAACTTTAGTGATTTCCAATTCAATAGTATCATAAGCATCTTCAACAGATGCGGTTACACTACCAGTACCACACAATGTCGGAGTAAACGTTAATATATCACCAAATTTAGCTGTTTTTTTATCAACATCACCATTAGTGGAAGTAATTGTTAAATTAACTGGTTCTAAACAAGAATCATCATATTTTTCATTAGTAGATCCTGTTTTATTATTGTACACAAATAAATTAAAGGTAATTTCAGACGTTTCCAAATAGGTAATTGATTCTGGATTGGCTGTAGCATTTAAGAACAACCATGTATCACAGTCCATAGGTCCATCTATACTTGGTCCGTCTTCATAATCAGTTGCATTATGTCCAAACCAGTTATTAGTAACATTTAACACGTTAGTATTTCCACTACCTGAAACAATATCATAATTCTTCTTATTATTCAAGAAAATATTATCATATATTTTAGTATTACCTTTTTCAACATGAATAATTGAATTTGCAGTGTTATTTACAAATAATGAATTAAATATTGAATCTCCCTGATTAGTACCATTAATATAAATAATATTATCTTCAGCAGAATTATCTATAAAGTTAGAATTTATTTCATTATTAACAGAGTTACTATTCATAAGAATTGCAGCACCATTAGTAGCATTATTTCCTATAAAATTACTGCCATACTTATTATCTCTAGATTTAGTAACGTAAATTGCACCACCAAGATATGCAGTATTATTTTTAAAAGTACCAGTAATGTTGGAATCTGTAACTTCCTGTCCAGAATAGATTGCACCACCATACTTAAGAGCAGAATTATTAATAAATTCCGCTTCAATATTATTATAACTTGATTCACTCAAAGATTTATCCACAATATAAATAGCACCACCATTATGAGCAGCAGTGTTATTTATAAATCTTCCATAAATATCAAATGAATAAAAAATCGTAGAATAAATAGCACCACCATCATATGCAGTATTATTTATAAAAGTAGCATTAATTTTACTTTTATATACTGAGAAGAAGAAATAAACTGCACCACCATTAGATGCATTATTGCCTATGAAAACAGCAGACATATTGGAGTTCTGGAAAGGAGCATCAAAATAAAGTGCACCACCACCATAATTGAAATTATTAGTAGTGGAAATTATAGTATTATTTTTAAAAATACCTCCCATATTAATATTTACACAGGATCCACGAGCAGCAAATGCACCACCAGCACCATTATCACCATTTACAGAATTATCTGTAAACTCCGCATTGAAATTGGAATCGCTAATTTCACCCTGTAAATTAATTGCACCACCCCAACCCCCTGGGGCATTAACGGAATTATTTATAAATTTTCCATTAAAAGTAACATTTTTAACTTTTAAATTTGAAAATGGGAAACCTATGGCTCCACCACCCATATAAGTAGATAATTTATCAGATGAAAAGGTATTATTTATAAATTCACTGTTAAAAATAGAGTTGGCAACATTACCTATAAAACAGATAGCACCACCGCCAACAGGTTTATCTGAAATAACAGTGGATACTAGACTATTATCTTCAAATTTACTATTAAATGTACAATTGTCAACATTACCAGCAAAACAAATCGCACCTCCACCATAATGGGGATCAGAATCTGTAGCCTTTACAGTATTATTAATAAATATTGCGTCAATGTGACTATTTATTAAACCTGAACGGAAGCAAAGTGCTCCTCCACCAGTAGAACCCATATTAGTATTATTTCCATTTTTAAAGGTTATTCCAGTAACATTAAACTCATTTACAGTAATTATAAAAATATTGCTTAAGTATTGGGCATCAAATATTACTTCATCGTTTTGCCAGTTAACCAGATTCAACTTTTTATTAATTTGCAAATTTGTATTATTCTCACCGGTGTATGTTCCACCAGCAATATAAATTGTATCTCCATCATTAAGATTAGGAGAATTAAAGGTTTCCTTTAAATTATTGAATGGATTACTTTGTGATCCATCTCTATCGGCACCAGTATTACTGGCATTTACATACCAGCTATTACCAGCAGCCAAAATTTGTTCATCATTTGATACAGCTAATGTATCATTACTTACATCATCCAAAGATACTCCCAAAGTACCCTCGGAGACATCTGAAATCATATCAACATTATCCCCAATTGTTTGATTAAACTCTTCACTAGCCGATACATTAGCCAAAGAGACTAAACAAAACAAAATTAAGAATAAACTAAAAATATATTTTGACTTCATATTATGTCCATCCTAATTTTTTAATAATAACAATATTTAACATTATATTATTGGATTTAATTTTCCAAAAATATGAAATACCAAATATTACTATGAAATATATATTTGTCCATTAAAATAAAAAAGATTTTCTAAAAAAAATTTATCAAGAAAAGTTGAATGATTTAATAATTTAAAATAAAGATATGTGACAGTTTGATTTTCTATCTAACAATCAAAAAATAAGTAATAGAGAAAAATCCCTATTCTTTTTCAACAACAACCGCAGTTCCGTAAACTAAAATTTCTTGCATTACCTGAGAGATTTCATTTGAATCAAATCTGATAGCTACAATAGCATTTGCACCCAAATCTTTTGCATGTTCAATTGCTCTTGCCAATGCTTCGTCACGGGATTCTTCCATCATGGTGACATACTGTTTGATTTCACCACCAAAAATAGATTTGACCCCAGCACCAATTTGACCACCGGCTCCTCTACTTCTAACAGTTAAACCATAAATAAAACCTTTAGTTTCAACAATTTTAAATCCTGGAATATCATTTGCACTTGATATTGGAAATTCATCTACAGATACCATATTTTCACATCATTTATTCAATGATAATATTTTAAAAATTATATTATATAAAATATCCTTTGAATTTTAAAAACAATCTAGAAAAAAACTGATTTTAATTATATGATAACAGTAGCTTTTGCATCATACATATTAATAATTAAATTTAATTTCATTTAAAATTTTTTGAAGATAAGACTTTTTTAAAACAAATTCTCTGTTATTTACTGATTTATCATTTAAAACCATAGTTTCATTTAATCGTTTTGCTGCTAAAAACTTAGTATCACCCTGGCGCAAGTTACATGCCTCGCCATTTTTGATTTTACCTGCAATCAAATCATAATCTGCTTTTAAATTTTCCATATCTGATGTAATGTCAAATACCTCAATATCAGTAATTTGGCCTTTAAAATGCCAGAAAATAAATATTTTTCTAAAATAAATTAATTCATCAAATGAAATGACATTATTATAATCAATAATATCTAATTTAAATGGATGTATGGGATATCTCTGACCGCAGTTCTTATATTTGTATTCCAGAATAGCTACCTTAAAACCAATGCTTTCTAATGATTTAATAATTTTACTGTCAATTTCACAAACATTCTTTCCTATCAAACTTTCTAATTCATCCATTTTATCAAAAAAAAGAAAAAAAGAGCAGAATTAATCAAAGTTAATTCCGGTAATTCTTAAACCTCCATAATGGGATTTATATTTAATGTTCAATCCGATTAATAATGGAGTGATTTTTTCAATTATTCTTGCTTTTTCTAAAATACCACAGTCAATGGTTTTAATTCCAGGTATCTTATTAATAAGTTCTGCAGCAACTTCTTTGGATTCCTTATCATCACCCGCAATTAAGCAGTCACAGTCAATTTCAGCAGGAATATTAGCTAAATGTGAGTTTGAAATATTACAGAAAGCACAGATTACTTTTGCACCTGTTCCTTCAAGGATAGATGCAGTTCTTTCAGCAGCAGATCCTTCCATCAAGTCAATGAACCTGAATGGTTTTCCACCAATAGCAGTTTCCAATGGTACTGTTGCATCCATAACAATTTTATCTTTACAGAATTCCTTAATTCCTTCAACGGTTGGTTTTTGTGCAGCTAAAGGTACCGTGATGATTAAAATGTCACCTTCACGAGCAGCATCTTCATTTGCCATACCACACATAGTTGATAAATCATAGTCAGCCAAGTCTTTTTTTGCTTGTTCAACAACTTCTAAAGCTTTTTCTTCTTTTCTAGAACCAATTATAACATCGACACCTTCAATAGCTAATCTTTCACCAATACCAAGGCCTTGAGGACCGGTTCCACCGATAATACTAACTTTCATTTTATCACCAATTAATAATTTATGAATCCTTATATAAAATTATTGTTAATTATAAAAAATATATAAAAAAGTAACAAAATTAATAATATATTAACTATTTCTTTTCGTACAATACTCCACCAACAAATATCAAATATTCTGGCAGACGGTTATTTTGAGCATAATGTATTTCAAATCCAAATATATCTTCAATACATTGATCCACATTTCCACCTAAAGATTCAATGGAATATCTCATTTTAAATGGCATCTTACAGGGCATACCAAATTCACGGGTACATTTCATGCACAAATTACATTTTCCTAAAAACAAAGCATAAGAATTTTCATCTTCCAGAACATAAATATCATTCATTAACTTGACTTTCATTCTTTCCAATCTTTTTAAAATGAAATCAAGTTCCTTATCGGAATATTCATTTGATAATTCATCATCGTCAAAATCCATTTTAAATGCAATGAGTTTTAACTTATCAAAAGAATCCCAAACATCCATTACATCAAAATCAAAAGGAGGACAACTCCAGTTTTTTCCATAATCCTCACAATCCGTACAAAGTCCCTGAAATTTTTCAACATCCACATATCTTTCAACAAACTCTGCAACATCCACATCAGCAGTGAGTTTACTAATTCCCTTCATGTTTAAATATTTTAAAAAAAATGTTAATAAATATTTCTAAATTGTTAAAATCATTGAAAAAAAAAGAAAAAAGAGTTTAGGTTTATTCAACATCAGAGTATAATAAACCAATAGCTCTATTAGTAAATAATAAAACAAATGATTGTCCGACTAAAGCTACAATAATTATACCAACAAATGGTATTAATCCAATGAAACCAAGAACCAAACTGATTAAAGCGGAAATACATGCTAAAATAATGTAAAATACAATTAATTTTAATACTCCAATTTGTTTGATATCATTGTATACTTCACCAAAAGCAAAAGCTTCACCGAAAGTACCGTATTTAGCTAATCTACATATTGCAACTGTTTCAAATAAACCAAATATTACAAATAATATAATAGCAA
>ONIK01000129.1 GCA_900317865.1 uncultured Methanobrevibacter sp.
AATAAATGCATATCTTGCATTTGCAATAACTTCTTCTGCACCTTCATCGTAAACATCGCTGAGATGTTTTGCAATCCTGTCAACTTCTCTCATGATTTTGGAACTCAAGCTGGAGTGCTGAACTTTTTCAATAACGATGGAATCTTTTTCTAATAATTTAATGGCGATCCATATTGATGGAACATCACATAATGCTTTATCCTGTTCAATAATTTTTTGAAGTTCACTTAAGTGTCCTTTTAATTCATCACTATATGATAGCTTAGCACTTGAATCTATAGGATTTTTAGAAGCATTTTCAACAGTTGTTAACAATTCTTCAATACCATCTTTGGTCTTTGCATTAATTTCAACAACCGGAAAACCAAGCAGTTCACTCATTAATTTTATATCAATGATGTGA
Source organism: uncultured Methanobrevibacter sp. (assembly GCA_900317865.1). Lineage (GTDB taxonomy): Archaea > Methanobacteriota > Methanobacteria > Methanobacteriales > Methanobacteriaceae > Methanocatella. Next base: position 404 of record ONIK01000129.1, read on the forward strand.
TCTTTTTTCTTTGCAAAATCATTCATATTAAGTGCCATGACAAGATTTGCACCTAATTCCATCATTTGTACGGTTAAATATAAATTACGTTCTAGATTAGCAGCATCAACCACATTAATAATCACATCAGAGTCATCATCAACAATGAAGTCTCTTGATACGATTTCTTCCATAGAATGAGCACTTAATGCATAATTACCTGGTAAGTCAACTATATTATATTCATAGTCTCCATGTTTAAAACTACCCTCTGCTTTTTCAACAGTTTTTCCAGGCCAGTTTCCTACATGCTGACGCATACCAGTTAATTGGTTGAAAACGGTGGTTTTACCCACATTAGGGTTACCTGCTAACCCTACAATTAACTCTTTCATTAACATTTCTCCCATTTTTTTGATTTAGGGAAAAATTATTAAAAAAACAGTATTAATAAATTTCTCCCTATTAAAAAAATCATTTTAGTTTAAGTTTTAACCTTTACGAAAGTTAAATTTAGGTTTACCTAAACGTATATTATACTTTATTTTAGGTTCTATATAAATGTTTATGTATGCCTAATTAATCAAAATTATTATTTTTTTGAGTGTTTTTCATAATTCGTAGGATTATTTTAAAAATGGGGTTGAAGTAATTTTAATTGTAACTGGGATTTTATATGCTATTAATATAATAATAAATCCATGAAATTCAAAAGTATCATTATAATGCCTTATGTTATTGAAAACAAACTTCCTAAAAAGTATTTTTTTCATTTCAGGAATTTTAATTGTGCGGATTAATTTTTATCAAAGCACCTGAATTTAGTGGGAAGGTATTTTTATTACTTGGTTTTTTTGATATTTATTTTCCGATATTGTGGGAAAAAATAATTTAATTTTTCTGTAAGATATTGGATGAATTAGATTTAATCTGTTTTTATTTTTTTTTAAAATATCTAATTAATTATTAAAAAGTAAATTAGAAGAAATTCATAATTTTCATATTATAAAAATATATTTTTTTTAATTTTGATATATTAACATGATTATTCATTATTAATTAATTATTTAATATTTTTTCAACATTATTTTATTAAATAACTTTTATGACTTATTATTTTAAAATAAAATTGTTTTTTTATAAATTATTTTTTATTTTAAAACTGTATATTTATTTATTTAATAATTTAAACAATTTTCAATAATTAAATATTTTTTTATATATTTTATAGAAAAATTTATATATTATTATATTGTAAAAATTTACATGACTTAACTTTAATTTTTATAAAGTAAATATGAATTAGTTAGGTCTAAATAATACAGAGGTTAAAAATGTTTAAATTTGATAAAGAACAAGTAGTTTTTGACTTCGCAGGAGTCAAAATGGGTGGACAGCCTGGAGAGTATCCTACTGTTTTAGCAGGAACTATTTTCTATGGTGGACACAATATTCTTAATGATGAATTAACTGGTGATTTTGATAAAGATAGAGCCGAAAAATTAGTAAATGATATGGCTTCTATTTCTGATGTAACCGGCAATCCCTATATCGTACAGGTATTCGGACAAACTGAAGAAGCATTACCAAAATATATAGAATATATTGGTGATATTTGTGATGCTCCATTCCTTATAGATTCAACATCAGGTGATGCAAGAGTTGCAGGTGCACAATATGCAGATGAAGTTGGATTAACTGAAAGAGCAATTTATAATTCAATTAATATGGCAGCAGATAAATCTGAATTAGAAGCAGTTGCTGAAACCGACATTTCTGCTTCAATTATCTTAGGATTCAATCCTATGAATGCTACCGTTGAAGGTAAAATGAATATGTGGGAAAATGGAGATGATGGGGCATATGAAAAAGGTTTGCTTGAAGTAGCTGAAGAATGTGGAATCGATAAATTCATGATGGATACGGCAGTTACTCCATTGGGACAGGGAGCAGGTATTGCTGCAAGGACTTCTTTTGCTGAAAAAGCTAAATGGGGTTATCCTGTGGGTTCTGGAATTCATAATGTTCCATCAGCATGGGATTGGTTAAGGGAATATAAAAAAGAAGGAAATAAAACGGCATTTACTGTATGTGATATCGGCGCAAACATTGTCCAGGTAATGTGCGCCGGTGATTTCGTTCTTTTTGGCCCTATTGAAAATGCAGGTATTGCATTTCCTGCAGTTGCTCAAACTGATATGTTCATATCTGAAGCTGCAAAACCTTTAGGTACTGAACCTGTTGATTATCACCCTATGAATAATTTATTATAAAGTTCGTCCCAAATTTATTTCATTTGCAATCTCAATGAGAGTTGTTTTGAATATCATCTAATTGATATTTAACAAATCTTAATAAAATAATCCAAAAAATACCAATTAGCACTGGATAAACATATCCAGTGCTTCTACGATAACAAATTTTTAAAACTACATATTTCTGAAATTATTGGAATTAAACTT
>ONIK01000020.1 GCA_900317865.1 uncultured Methanobrevibacter sp.
TTATTCCCGGATTACGAAGTATTTTATAGAAAGGATTGCTTAGATTTAAATAATTTTGATAGTGAAACATTTTTAGCTAAATATAAGTATTTTAATAGGTTGAATAAAATAAACTCTACCGCAAGTTTATATATTGATAAGGGAAATGGGTTTAATGAAGATTCTAAAATATCCGTTGATTATATTCCTCAGAAAAATAACAAATTAAGTTTTGACTTGACCAAATTTTCAAATATTGTCAGTATTCGTTTTGATCCTTTAGAAGGTTCATTTATCAAATCTAAAATAAATAATATTGCAGTTACTGATGCAAATTGCGATAATTCAATTAATGATGATTATCAGATATTTTTGAATTTGGATCCCAATTATATTTTTAGCGCTGACCTAAATGGAGAGTTAATAATAGATTTTGATTTGGAATTCATAAACGACGATGAATTAGCCAGTCTTTTTGTTGAGAAAAATGCTATTATTGCTGAAAAAAACAATATTATAAATGAGATTAATCATAAAGATAAAAAAGGTAGATTTAATTTTTTTAAGTAGGGAAACTATGGTAACTTTCAACGATTTCTTAATAAAATCAAAATTTAATATGAAAAAAGCTAAGCTTTATCAGGAAAGCTATTATAAGATAATGGAATCTGGTTTATTTGATAAGAATTATTATATTAATGCTTATCCTCATATTAAAAAATCAGGAATGGATCCTTTAGTTCATTATTTATTTTATGGAGCTAGAGAACATAAACGCCCTTCTCCAACATTTAATCTTAAAAGATACTTACGGGAATATCCGGAAATCGAAAAGAATAATTTAAATCCTTTAATACATTATATTGATAATAACAATACTGGATTTACTTTGGATAAAAGTCCTTTTGAGTTAAGAAGGGAAAAAATCATTGATACAAATAAAATGTTTTTATCCAACTATGAATTTGAAAGTGAACCCTTAGTTTCAATTATTATTCTTAATAGAAATGGTCTTGAACATTTACAAAGATTATTCGATAATTTTGATGAAAAAACAAATTATTCCAACTATGAAATAATTGTTGTTGACAATGCATCATCTGATGAGTCTGTTAGTTTTTTAAAGAGTTTAAACTTACCTATTACCCTAATTGAAAATTCTGAAAATGTTAGTTTTTCTAAAGGTAATAATGATGCTGCAAATATTGCAAACGGTGATTATTTACTTTTATTAAATAACGATATTGAGCCTACATATGGTTGGTTGAATGAAATGGTAGGATGTATGTTAAATAATGAAAATGTAGGTTCTGTTGGAGCCAAATTAATATTTCCATATTATGAAGACATGAAAAATCAAGGCAAATCCTACTGTATTCAACATGCAGGCGTAAAATTTAGAGAAGAAAGAACTCCTTATATTTATGGTCCTTATCATGAAAACATGTTCTCTACATTAATATTTTCATCTGATGTTAATCATCAAAAAGAAGTCATATCCAATACTGCAGCTTGTCTTTTAGTTCCAAAAGACCTTTATTTTGAGTTTGGCGGTTTAGATGAGACTTATTTCTATGGGTATGAGGACATTGATTTTGCATTAAAGTTATATCAAAATAATTATAAATCAATTTTCAATCCTTTCGCTTTATTATTCCATCATGAGTCAGCTACTCGTGTTGAAGATGAAGACAAGAAAAATCAACTTAATTATGAAAATATCATGTATTTTTTAAGTAAATGGGGTGATTTACTTTTTAAAAAGTTATTGGTTGATAAAATTGAACAAAATCATTTTTTCACTGATAAAAAAATTGATATTTCAATTATTTCAAAAAATGATGAATTTATTTCTAATCTGGTAAAAGATTTAAATAATATGGATTTCAATGTTAAAATAATTCCAAATTTAAATAATTTTGATATTGGTGAGGATTGTGATATTTTAATATCCAATGATAAGAATTATGATGTTGATAAAATCGTTTCAAGATTAAATTTAATTAAGGTTTTAATTTCTAGTGAAAATGATTCTCGCTATGATATTTGTTTAGATAAATGCGAAAATTATTCTGATAAATTAATGGATATAATCAAAGAAGAGTATTTGTGATATTATGGGATATGATGAGATTTATGAAACATATTTGGAAGTTTCAAAAAAGCATGTTGATAGACCATTATTCGATCATTCAACTGATTCTTGTGAAGAAACAATTGAAGATATTAAAAATAATAAAATAGCTATTTATACAGCTTTTACTGGTGATTATGATACATTAAAACATCCTGAAGTCATTGATGATAATTGTGATTATATTTGTTTTACTGATAATGCTGAGTTAACATCAGATTTATGGAAAATCATCCCAATGGAAGAATCAATATTGGATAATAATAGAAAAGCCAAACAGTATAAGTTACTTCCTCATAAATACTTAAAAGATTATAAATACAGTTTTTGGCTGGATGGAACTTTTAAAATTAAAGGCAGCATTCGTGAATACATTTATAATAATATTCGAGCTAATTCTAAAATGCTGGTTGTTGTTCATACAGAAAGGGATTGTGTTTATGAGGAATATGATGCTTCCAAAATCATTCCACGCTATCCAAGGGCGGTTATGGAAGAACAAGTTGAATTTTACCGTTCACAAGGATTTCCTGAACACTATGGTTTAGGTGTTATGGGTGCACTTTTTAGACAACACAACCATCCTGACGTAATTAGAGTAATGGAAGATTGGTGGGATGAAAATATTAAATATACCAATCAGGATCAGCTTAGTTATGCATATGTATGTTGGAAAAATGATTTCCATCCCTCTGTAAGCCGTGTTTATTATTGGGATAATGAATACTGGGCCAAGGAAGAGGGTGAGTATCACCATAAAGTTATTTTTACAACCCCTATTACAAGTGATAACTTAAGAGCCAAAATAGGTGTTGAAGTAGAAAATATGGAAATCGGAGATACTATTGACCTGTCCCGTGAAGAATTATATTTGCTTGTAAATGATGTAAAAGGATTAGCCGGATATAGAATTGATACTGCCGGTCGTGTTGGTTTTTTACACAATGAGTATAATGAGTTTATGAATTCTAATTCTTTAAAATTAACGAAACCTTTAAGGGCTGCAGGCAGTTTGGCTCGTAAGGTTAAACATAATAAAGTAATAGAATCTATTAGAAATTCAAAAACAGGTGCTACTGAAGACATTATGCAATATGATGCAATAAGTAATTTAGGGCTTTTGGATGAAACCAGATATGGTCAAATTCATCCATGTATTGACCCGGTATTGCATTTTATCCACGAGGGTTCAAAAACTGATTCTATTGATGAAAAACTTGAATATATAAATCCGATTTTTGATTTGTATTTCTACATAAGTGAAAATGAAATCGGAGATGAAGACCCTGTACTTCATTATGTTACAAAAGGTTTTAATGAAGGATTAAGTTTTAACAGAAAGTATCCTAATTTTATAAGAAATTTAAATGATAATATTAATGTGCAGTTAGATAATTTTGCTAATAAGCGCATTAAAAAAGAATTGAATTCTAATCATTATATAACAGATTCTAAAGTATTAATCGATTATATTGTTACTCAAAAGAAATTCAAAACAAATACTATTAAAGTAGGAGTTTTTTTAGAAGATAATTATGATAATATGAATGCATGTCCATATATAAGAATTCATGCTCCATTTTTCAAATTATCTGAAGATGGAAATTATCATTTCTTTATTTATGGTCAGGAAATAATGCCTCTTCTGGATATTGAAAACATGATTAATTCACATATCTTCGATGTTATTGTTATTCAGAGAGTAAACCCTTATTCCAATATAATTTTGAAGAAAGCAAAAAGACATAATATTAAAGTAGTTTATGAGACTGATGATGATTTCCTTGATATTAATCCGGCCAATCCATCATATAACTATATTTTGGGTAATTTTGATAATATTAAAAAGCTTGTAAACAATGTAGACCAAATTACTGTCTCTACTAATGAATTAAAAAGTCGTTTTGATAAACTGGACATAGATAATGTTGAAGTTATTAAAAATTATTATGTAAATAACTGTTTGCCATTGAAACCATTTACATTTAGAGGAAATGACATTGTTAAAATCGGTTATTTCGGAACGTTAACTCACCAAAATGACTTGGAATTAATTCATAATGTTATTTTAAGGCTAAAGGATATTTTCTCTAAGAAGGGAATAACAGTTATTTTTGAAATTGCCGGTGCTTCAATTGATGAGACTAGTGACTGGTTTAATATAGTTAAAATACCTTATTATCCGATGTCATTGCCTACTTTTTATGATTGGTTAGGAAAACACTCTAATTGGGACATAGGTATTATTCCATTAGTTAACACGGATTTTAATAAGTGTAAAAGTGAACTTAAATATATAGAATTTTCAGCTTTGGGCATTCCTGTTGTTGCCAGCGATATGAATGTCTATAATGAAGCCATTAATGATGGTGTAACTGGATTTTTAGCTAATACGGAAGATGAATGGGTAAATAAGTTATCTTTATTAATTGAAGATCCTATTTTAAGAAACGGTATGGTAAATAATGCTCATGATGATATTTTAGAGAATTACAGTTTAAAATCCCGTGTCAATCAGTGGGATAATATATTTAAAAGATTATTAAAGGATTAATTATCTTAATCTTTCTTTTATATTATTTATTTTATATTTAATCCATCCTTTTGTAGTTTGCAGTGTTGCAACTTTCTCGGTTTTTTGATTAAGTTCAACTTCAAGATTCTGTATTCTATTTCTGAATAATTTGTAGTCTTCCATTTGCATATATGCTTCATCTAAGTTTCCTTGTATAATCTGGTTAATAATGCTTTTAATCGCATTATTTTCTGGAAACGGTTCTACATTTTTTAATTTCTTAAACATTGGAACGGATTTTTCAACTAATGTTTTTTTATCCTCCAAATCAATAGTTTCACTCAATGCAACGTCACTGAGCCAGACAGATAAATGCTGATTGAAAATGGTATCATAGTATTTGCAAGCATTATTCTTTTCTAAAACATCCTCTGTGTATGAATAACCATCTATCAATCCATTTAAATAATGCATTCCTTTTGATAAACTTGTTGATGAGTTGTCTCCAGTTCTCAATCTAAAATTGTAAACTATGTCATTAATAAATATAATTTTATCGGCATTAATGAATGCATCCACCATAAAAGTTAAATCTTCTGCAAAAACCCCTTCCGGAAATGATATTTCATGTTCAAGCAGAAATTCTTTTGGAAATATCATCCTCCACACATTATTTATTGAGAAAAATAGTAGGTTTTCATCAATTGAATTTAAAACAACATCTTCAGTTATCCAATCTTCGGTTACAAAGTAATTATCACCAAAAGTCTGGAATTTTCCAATAGCAATATCTGTATTATTGCTTGTAATTGCATTATATAACTTTTCTACAGTGTCTGGAAGATAATTGTCGTCATGGTCTAAAAACATTATGTAGTCAGATTCACTGTTAGCTATTCCAATATTTCTTGCTCTTCCAGGAGTCCCGGTTTTTTTACAGGATTCATAAGTTTTAATATTTTCATATTCAGAGCAATATTTGTTTATTAGCTCTTGTGTTGAGTCTGTTGAATAATCGTCAATGATTATCACTTCAATATTTTCAAATCCTATACTTTGGGCTTTAATTGAATCGATTGTTGAGTCTAAAAATTCAACACTATTGTATGATGGAATAATAACAGTTACTTTATATGACATAAATTTATTTTTATGTTAAATATTATATATAATTAAGAGATGAAATAATGTTTTTTTCTAAATCAATTAAAAAAAATCCTAAGGCTTATATAGCATTTAAATCTAAAGGAAATCCTCAAAAAATTTCTAAATATCAGGATGCATACTCTCGCATTAAGAGTTTGGCTATTATCGATGAAAATAAATATTTGGAAGTTCATAATAACTTAAATGATTTAGATTATATTCTTCATTATTTATATTATGGCATTAATGATTCTCTTGAAGTTCAACAGTACTATACCAGTGATATTTTTAACTTAGAATTCTATAAAAATACTTATGGTGCTGATAATCCTATTTTGGATTATGTTTTAGAGGGTTTTTATAAAAAAAATCAGGTTAATATCCTAGATAATAATTATATTAATACACTTGAAATGGACCTCTATAATCAATATTTTTCAAATGAAAAATCAACTGTTGAAAATATTGTTTCTAATTCTTATTATATTCGTGATAAAAGAACTTTAATTCCATATATTCAACGTGAAAATCCTATTGAACTCGATACAATTCGTGTAGGAGTTTTTACAAATGATCCATTTGAGAATTTAGCTCCATGTCCATATATAAGATTGCATGCTTTATTTTCAAAATTGTCTGAAAGTAAAAAATTTACTTTCTTTATGTATGGTATGGATAGTTTTGTAATGATGGATATTGATAATATTTTAAGATGTAAGCTATTTGATGTGGTTGTTGTTCAAAGAATTCTTCCTTTTTTGGATGTTTTACGTAAAAAGTGTAATAAATATGGCATTAAATTAGTTTATGAGACTGATGATGATTTATTGGGTGTTGAACCTAATAGTCCTTCATATGAATATGTAAATAGAGTTTCAGATTCTATAAAAAATTTCATAGATGCCAGTGAAGTTATTACAGTTACAACACCAACTTTAGCATCTAAATTTGATGAAAATAAAACAGTTATTATCTCAAATTATTATGTTGATTCCGTTTTTGATATTAAGGAAGACATTAAGACTGAAGGAAAACTTAAATTAGGTTATTATGGGACGTTAACTCATTCAAAGGATTTATTTTTAATAAAAAATGTTATTCTAAAATTAAAAGAGAAATATGATTTTGATTTTGAAGTTATTGGCGGGTTTAATGCTTCGGATAATGTAGATGAAAGTTGGTTTAAAGCAGTTGAACTGCCTCCCGACAATATGAATTTTGAAAAATTCATGGGTTGGCTATCCAAAACAATTGATTGGGACATTGCTCTTGTTCCTCTTGAAGATTCACCATTTAATCAGTGTAAAAGTGAGTTAAAATTCATTGAATTAGCTGTTTTAGGACTTCCTGGTGTTTATTCTGACATGTGTGTTTATAATAATGTTGTTACAGATGGAATTGACGGTTTTTTAGCTGCTAATGATGATGAATGGATAAAAAAAATTGAAATGCTTATTTTGGATAATGATTTGAGGAAAAATATGAGAAATAATGCTTTAAATAAAGTTTTAAGGGATTATTTAATAGAAGATAGGATACGGATATGGGAAAAAATATTGATTCAATAGGTTAATTTTATATACATTTAAATATTAATACTATTTATTGAAAGGAATTTGTTTTCGGAACTTATTTTCCGATATATGGAATGGGGATTTAATATGTTGGAACAATATTTACCATTTGTTGGTTTGATAATATTTGGGAATATTGAGAATTTAGTACTTTCTTCTCAAGGGGTTATCGCTGGAGCTAATCCAGTTAAATTGGCTATTTTTAGTTTAATTGCAGTAGCTTTTTGGTTAACTCTAGGAACTGTTGGAACTCAAATTGCAAGACCTTATGTTTGTTTTATAGACTTTTTTGGTGGTTTAGTAATATTTATTTTAGGTTTCCAAGCTATGTATGAGGCAGTTAGGGGCGAATAAATATGTTTAAGGAGTTTAAACAATTTTTTGGCCTAATTGTTTTTGGAAACATTGAAAACCTTATTTTGGCCGCACAAGGTGTTGGCAGTGGTGTTAATCCGATAGGTTTGGCTATTTTAAGTTTTATTGCTGTAATATGCTGGCTGTTGATTGGTACATTTGGTACTAGGATAGCTATTAAATATGCAAGATATATTAATTTTATTGGTGGCCTTGCAATATTTATTTTAGGTATTCAGGCAATGGTAAATGCTCTACCTGAAATGTTAGCCTTTTTCCACTAATTTAATTTTTTTAGATATATTTAATTAATATCAAAAAGATATTAGTTATTAATTATATTAATTTGCTGATTTTTATGAATGATAATGTGAATCCTTATGAGATAGTAAAAGCTAAATATGAATCCAATGTTGACAGTTTTATTTTAAGTGATTTATTTCAGCCTAATTTTGAAGTAGATAACGAATTAATTAATGATATTAAAGATAATGAGATTGTTATATATACAGCATTTACTGGAGGGTATGATTCACTTAAAGAACCACAATTTAAGGATGATAATGTAAGATATGTCTGTTTTACACAGGATTCTAATTTAAAATCCGATACTTGGGATATTATTCGGATGGAGGATTCTACATTAGATGATAATAGGATTGCAAAGCAGTATAAAGTTTTTCCAAATAAATATTTTCCTGATGATAAATACAGTTTTTGGATTGATGGTTCTTTTAAGATTAAAGGCAGTATTCGAGAATATATTTATAAATACGTTAATTCTTCAATGTTAACGGTTGTTCATCCGGAACGTGACTGTATTTATGATGAAGCCGCACAATCCTTGCCCCATCCAAGATATTCAAATTTTACCATAACAAAACAGGTCGAAAAGTACAGATCTGAAGGCATGCCTGCTCATTATGGCCTTCCTGTTTTGGGTGCTATTTTTAGAAAGCATAATGACCCTGAAATTGTTTCATTAATGAATCAATGGTGGGAAGAAATAATTAATTACACTAATCAGGACCAATTAAGCTTTACTTATTTGATGTGGAAGAATGACTTCCATCCTTCTGTAGGAGCTGTTTATTATTGGGATAACGAATATTGGGCAATAGACAACCAGGAATATCATCATAATGTTAAAGTGGAAGATTATATTACAAGCAGAAATTTAATAAAATCCCTTGAAGGCAATATCAAAGAAACAAATACATTAACAAAAGAGGAAATTACGTTGCTTTTTAATGATATTGATGCATTAAGAGATGAGGCGGAAGCTTTAAATCAGAATAGGGATTATTGGGATAGACAAATTAACAATGTTAGAGACTCTACATCCTGGAAATTGACTAGTAAATTGCGAAATCTAAAGAATAAGGGTGATTAGATGGTTAGAAATATTGTTAGTGGGTTTTCTTCATCAAATTTAAAATCTATGATTAAAAATCGTAAATATTATCGCCATATAAAAGATTCAGGATTATTTGACAGTGAATTTTACAACGAAACTTATGATGATTTTAATGGAGATCCTCTCAATCATTATTTGACTAAAGGTTATAAGGAGGGTAAATTACCTTCCTTGGATTTTGATCCGGATTTTTACTTAAAAACTTATCCCGATGTTAGGCAAGCACATTTAAATCCGTTACTGCATTATATTGCTTATGGCAAATCAGAAGGTAAAATAATTCAACAGGCATATTCAATTAGAAGAAAAGAAGAAATTTGTGAAACTAACTTGGCATTTTTATCTAATTATGAATTTGATACTGAACCATTGGTATCTATTATTATTCTAAACAGAAATGGTTTGAATCATCTTAAACGTTTGTTCAATGACTTTGATGTAAAGACAAATTATTCTAATTATGAAATCATCGTTGTAGATAATGCATCAACAGATGATTCCGTTTCTTTTTTAAAAAGTCTTGATTTACCAATAACAGTTATTGAAAATGATATTAATGTTAGTTTTTCTAAAGGTAATAATGATGCGGCTAAAATAGCTAAAGGCCAATATTTACTTTTATTGAATAATGATATTGAGCCTACATACGGATGGTTAAATGAATTGGTCGGTACAATTTATTATAATGATGACGTAGTTTCTGTTGGCGCTAAACTTATTTTTCCTTATTATTTTAATGTCAATAGGGAATCATCTTATAAAATACAGCATAGCGGCGATATATTTGCTGAAAGAATGTATCCTTGCTGTTTATATGCAGTTAATAAATCCGATTCTAAATTAGATATTTTTGATTCAAAACTAACTCGAAATAATCTGTGTATTGCAGTTACCGGTGCCGTTAATTTAATTGATAAAGAAGTTTATGATGAGCTTTCCGGTTTGGATGAGGAATATTTTTATGGTCTTGAAGATGTTGATTTTTGTTTAAAATTACATAAAAAGGGTTATAAAATTTTATTTGCAGGTAATGCTGTATTATTCCATCATGAATCTAGTACAAGAGTTAAAAGTGAAAGTTATTTCGCAAATGATAAGAATAATTACTCTGTTTTCTGGAATAAATGGGGTCAATATTTATCCAGATGTTTATTACTGGATAAAATTAATTCACAAAAGTTTTTCACAGAAAAGAATCTTAAAATCACAATTGTTGATGAGGCGGATTCTAAAAATAAGGAATTGATATCTGAAATTTCCAAAAAATTTAATGATATTGATTATTCTGTAGAAGTGATTACGGATATGGGAAACAATTATATCGGTAATTCCTGTGATATTTTAATTTCATTTACTGATAATTATAATTTAAATAATATTGTTTCACGTGGCGATATTGTAAAGGTTATTGTTGACAATAATAATCTGAATACGGATGATTATGATATTGTTGTTTCTTTTGATGATATAAGGCCAAATAAAGATTATTTTATTAAAATCGATAATGATTTCGCATCAGAATTTTTAGAAAAACTTGAAGATATAATAAGAGATGGTTATGAGTTTTAAAAATAAACTTTTTTCAAAGTTTCCAAGCAGATATATTTCTTATAAAGTTAAAGATAAATCTAAAGCTTCAGAAATTATTAAAGGATATAAAGCTATTCGTAAAAATAATCTGTTTGATGATGATTTTTATTTAAAAAAATATCCTAAAGTTTCATCATCCGGAATGGATCCGCTGCTTCACTATATTTTCTTTGGTTTTGATGAAGGTAAAAAGCCTAATGACACCTTTGATGGTGTTTTTTATAAAAATCATTATTCTGATGTTAATATCAATCCTTTAATTCATTATGCATTATATGGAATTAAACAGAATCGCCAAATTAAGGTTCAAAATAGTGATTTATCTGAATTTGCAGATGAGAATAAGAAAAATATTCTATTTGTTTTACATGAGAAAATCGGTACAATCGGCGGAACAGGATTTTTAAACATGGATATTATTGATAACTTGCCTGATGAGTATAACGCTTTTATTTTAACTTCTGATGGTGAGGATGTTGAATTATGGAATGCTGATGAAAATTTAGAAAAAATTGCCAATTATGATGTTTCTTTTAATACTAATTTTTCAGTAATAGATAATGATGATAATTTCATTTCCCATGACAGTTTTGAAAACATTTTTTCCCATCATGAGTTTGCTATCATTTACGATGAAATCCTTTCAAAATTAAGTATTAGTTTAGTTCATATTAATCATTTAATTAATCATAGTTTTGATTTAATTAATATCATAACAAAAAAATCTATTCCATTTCTTGTTAATCTACATGACTTCTATTATGTTTGCCCATCCATCCATTTAGTTGATATCGATTGTCAATATTGTAACTTCAATTGTCAAAATTGTAAAGGCATTTCCCATAAATCCGATATTACTAATGAAGAAATCCTTAAAAGATGGCATAATGAATGCTGTGCTCTTTTAGAAAAATCATCTATAAATATCGCACCAACCCAAAGTGTAGTCGATATATATCGCAGTATTTATCCTGATTTAAATAATTTTGAAGTGATAGAACATGGTGTAACAGTGGATAAATCTTCATATGCTCCAAAATTAACTTCAAATCCTATAAAGATTTTAGTTCCAGGTCATGTATCGCCCCATAAAGGTTCATTAGTAATTAAACAGCTGAAAGAATTTGATAAAAGCAATAATCTGGAATTACATTTCATGGGAACTACTATTCCAAATTTAAATAATTATGGAATAAATCATGGTAAATATGAAAGAAATGATTTTAATAGGATTGTATCAGAAATAGAACCTTCATTTTCTTTAATCTTATCAACTTGTCCTGAAACCTATTCATATACTTTAACGGAGTCTTGGATGGCAGGTATACCAGTTATAGCATCTAATCTTGGAGCTTTAAAACAAAGAATTTCTTCAACCGATGCAGGATGGCTGGCTGATTATACAAATATAAATGATATTTATAACTTAATTATTAATATTAATCAAAATGATTATGATAAGAAAGTTTCAAATATTTCAAAGATTGAGTTTAAAGATTTAAATGAAATGTGTGATGAATATATAAGTTTATATAATAAATTAACTGATTAAAATGGCTGATTATAATATTTCCGTTGTTGTCTCTACTTATAATACTGGTGATTATTTAACTGAGTTTTTAGACTCCATAAAATCCCAAAGTATTGGATTTGAAAATATTGAAGTTATTTTCGTTGATGATAAATCAACTGATGGTTATACTTTGGATTTGTTAAAAAAACTAAATCAATCTTACACCAATGTAAAAGTTGAATTTTTAGATGAAAATACAGGTTTTCCTGGAACCGGAAGAAACAGGGGTTTAAATTTGTCCAGTGCAGATTATGTTATCTTTGCTGATCATGATGATACTTATACTGAAAATGCATTTGAGATAATGTGTAATAAAATCGGTGAAAATGATATGCTTATATCTAATTTTAATCAGGTTTATCCAAATAAAACTATTCCATTTAAGTCAATTTATAAAAATTCGGGTGAAATAGAGGTTAAAAACATTGATGAAGATAAAAATCTTTTAAGAGTGCCTGCCGCTATATGGACAAGATTATTCAGAAAAGATTTTTTATTAAAAAATAATATTAGTTTTTTGGAGGGCATGCTGGCTGAGGATGTTTATGTTGCCACATATTCCTGCCTGAAAGCTGATGGAATAATTTATCTTAATGATTTTTATTCTTATAATTACAAAATAAGAGACAGCGATAATGATAAGTCAACTATTCATGTAAGGAATCGTAAATATATAGAGGCAATATTGAACGGTTATTATAAAATCGATGAGATGTTAATAAGTTTAAACAAGACGTCTTATGGTGAAATAATATTTAAGAGTCATCTTACCTCATGGTTATATACAATTGTTTTATCCAAGATAAGTGATGAAGACAAAAAAGAATTATTTATTAAATCATATGATATATTTAATAAATATTACAGTGAAGATCCTTTCTTTAAAAAAAGATATGATAAATTAGTTGATTTAATTTTAAGTAAAAAGTTTGATGCTGCAGTTGTAGAATCTAATAAATTAGAAAAAACTCAGGAAAATATGAATAACAGAAGTTTCATTTCTAAAATAAAGAATAAATTGGTCGGATAAAATGGCAAAATATAAAGTTAGTGTGGTTGTTCCAACATATAATTCAGGTCTTTTTCTCAATGCTTTTTTTGATTCAATAATGTATCAGAGTTTAGGCTTTGAGAATATTGAAGTTATTTTTGTCGATGACTGTTCCGACGATGAATATACTCTCTATCTTCTTGATTTATTCGATGTGAATTTTTCTAATGTAAAATCAATTTCTTTAGATGAAAATTCTGGATTTCCGGGAACTGGACGTAATGTTGGGTTAATTTTATCCGATTCCGAATATGTAATTTTTTCAGACCATGATGACACATATAATCCCGATGCTTTTGAGATTATGTATGATAATGCGACAAAAAATGATGCAGATATGCTTATAACGAACTATTATAGGATTTTTCCTGATGAGCGGGAAAAAGTAAAAACAGTTTTCAATGGGGAAAATATAGTAGTAAATGATGTTAAAGAGGATACGCGCCTATTTTCTATAGATCCGGCAATTTGGTGCAAACTTTTTAGAAAGGATTTTTTAATTGAGAATGATATCCGTTTCTTGGAAGGCATGTTGGCTGAAGATTTATATTTTTTCATCGTTTCTTTATTTAAATCATCCTCCACTGTTTATTTGGATGATGTTTATAGTTATAATTATTATATTCGTAATGTTGAAGGTGATAAATCTACAATTCACATTAGAAATAAAAAATATTTAGGTAAAATGATTGAAGGATACTGGAAAACTGAAGAATTCTTAGAAAACAATGGTTTTAATCAATATTATGCCGAAATTTTCAATATGCACTTTGTATATTGGTTAACCAGTTTAATACTTAGTGGCATCACTGATGATGAAAAGTTAGAATTGATTACAGATATTAATGAACTTCTTAAAAAGGATGTTGAAATAATTCCAGGATTTAATGAAAGAATTTATGCTGGTTTAACTAAACCTATTTTAGAAGAGGATTATGCAAAAACAGTTAAAAATATTAATTCTATTTCAAGATATCGTGGAATCTTACTGAAATTGACTGGTACTTTTTCAAGACTTAGGAGGTAGGCAATGTTTTTAAAACATAAAATATTTGGAAAATTATTTAATATTTTCACTAAATCCAAGATTAATGATAATTTAGTTTCCTTCATAATTGATTCTAATGAATCATTTAGCGGAAATTTGGAATACATCAAAAAAGAATTTGAAAATAGAGGCCATTTTCAGTTTCATTTTTATTATAAGGATAAACTGTCTTTAAGTTCTTTAAAAAAATTGGCTACTTCAAAATATGTATTTTTAAATGATAATTTCTTTCCTTTAGCTTTTATGGATTTTAATAAGGAAACTCTTGTTGTCCAATTATGGCATGCTCCAGGTGCCTTTAAAAAGTTTGGGGGCAGTGTTGAAAATGCTTCAATGCTTAAATTAATTTCAGATAAGACTGACTATTTGATTATTACGTCCACATACAACGAATCTTTTTACAGTGAGGCATTTCAAATTGACAAATCCAAAATTAAACCCTTGGGTCTTCCAAGAGCAGATTATTATTTTGAAAAGCATGATATTGATAGGCTGCGAAATGATTTTAATGAAAAATATGGAATTAATCCTGATAAGAAAATAATTTTGTATACTCCTACTTTCAGAGAAAATAAAGAATATAATAACGTTTTTAATTATTTGGATTTAAATGAATTTAATAATAAACTGTCTGATGAATATGTTTTAGTTTTAAGGCTCCATCCTAAAATTAAAAAATTTTATTCAGATGATATTTCTGTTAATGGAGATTATATCGATTGCAGCGATTATAAAAATGAACAGGAGCTATTATTATTGTCAGATATATTAATAACGGATTATTCTTCAATAATGATAGAATTTGGACTTTTAAATAAACCAATTATATTTTTTGCTTATGATTTGGATAATTATTTGTCAAATGAGCGTGGATTTTATTTGGATTATAAAAAAGACCTTCCCGGACCTGTTGTTCATACAACTGAAGAATTGATTGATGTTATCTGTGAAGGAATTGATACTTCTAAGTTAAAGTCATTTACTGAGAATCAATTTAATCAAATAGATGGTGGAGCATCTGCAAGGGTTGTTGATTTTGTCCTCAAAGAAGGTGGCAAAAATGGATAATGTTAAAGTTAGCATAATACTGCCTGTCTTTAATGAGGAAGAATATATATCAGCAACTATAGATTCAATCATTAATCAGGATTTTACAGATTTTGAAGTGATTGTAATTGATGACGGCTCAACAGATAACACCTTAAAAATAATCGAAGAAAAATTACTTAACTCCCAAATTTCACATAAGATTATCCATCAGGAAAATAAAGGGGTAAGTTCCGCCAGAAATAAAGGAATTTCTCTTGCCTGCGGTGAATATATTGTATTTATTGACGGTGATGATTATATTCTGACTAACCATTTATCCCAATTATACAACGAGGGATATGATTTTAGTTTAACTCAAATGGTTAAAAAACAGGGAAATGATTTAACAAATCCTCATTATTACGAATTTGAAGAAATCAATACTGAAAACTTCATTAAATTGGAGTTAGAAATGAAAATACCTTTTAATTTTGTTCAATTATCATACAAAACAGATATTATAAAGAAAAATAATTTAAAATTCCGTGAAGATGTAAGTTATGGTGAAGACACGGATTTTGCTTTAAAGGCATTAAGCTACGGTAATTCAATAAAAGTCAATAATGAAATTACTTATTATTATATCCAGCATGAAAAATCATTAATCAGTACTTCCAAATTAAAACGTTTTGATTATATTCCTGTTTTAGAGGATTTAGCCGTATTTTTCAAAAAACAAAATCAGGATGACCTTTCGGAATTAGTAATTAGTTCCAGAATTCCAAGAGCTATTTTTGGAAATATGAACTACTTCTTTTATAATAATTATGATTATGACGAAGTAATTAAAAAAATGAAAGATTTGGATTTATTCACAAAATTATCTAATTTCAAAGGGGATAAAAAATTCTCACTTAAAATTAAGTTATTTTTATTTAATCCTAAGTTATACTATATAGTGTGGAAAAAATTTAAAAATTCAATTTAGATATTATGAAAGTTTCAGTTATCACCCCCAATTATAATGGAGTTAAATTTCTTAAAAATTATTTTAAATCACTTGATGATGACAGTGAATATATCGGTGAAGTAATAATCATTGATAACGGATCTGATGACTCCAGTATAGATTATATTCAAAATAATTCATTTAATTTTCCAGTCATACTGATTAAAAATGATGAAAACCTGGGTTTTGCACCTGCTGTTAATCAGGGAATTTTTAAGGCAAAACATGACTATATTTTCTCCTTAAACAATGATACTGAAATTAAAAAAGGTTCAATTAAGGCGATGCTGGATCTGATTCAGGATGAAAATGTCTTTTCCGTTCAGGCCAAAATGCTTCAATCTAGCAATAAAAAGCTCATTGACGATGCAGGAGATGAATATAACCTTCTTGGATGGACCAAAAAAGTAGGGGAAAATCAAAGTCGCGATAATTATTCTCAGGTTTTGGAAATCTTTTCCAGCTGTGCCGGAGCTGCATTATATAAAAAGGATATTTTATATGAAATTGGTCTGTTTGATGATAATTTCTTTGCATATATGGAAGATGTCGATTTGGCTATCCGCTCACAAATCAACGGCTATAAAAATTTATTGTGTCCCGATGCTATTGTATATCATATTGGCAGTGCAACGAGCGGAAGCAGATATAATGAGTTTAAAGTTAAGATAGCCGCCCGGAATAATGTATGGACTGTTTATAAAAACTTACCAATTCCATTAAAGATTATTAACTTTATATTTTTGTTTTTAGGTTTCACAATAAAGTATGTTTTCTTTGTAAAAAAAGGATTTGGCTCATTTTATCTTGAAGGTATTAAAGAAGGCCTGTCTACAAGGTCCAAACTTGAAAAAGTAAATTTTAAAAAAGATAATTTGAAAAACTATTTTAAACTAGAGTATAAATTAATTGTAAATACATTAAAATTTTTAAAAAAGTGAAATGTTATGGATTTGTCGGTTGTAATAGTAAATTATGGAACGTTTGAATTAACAAAAAATACCATTAATTCAATATTGGATTATTCTTATCCATTTAGTATTGAAATTATTGTTGTGGATAATGCTTCAGTGGATGACAGCTTATCAAAGCTTAAGGAGTACTTTAAAGATAAAGTAAAGTTCATCGCTTCCAAATCAAATAATGGATTTGCTGCAGGAAATAATCAGGCATTGAAAATCGTCGATTCGAAATATATTTTACTTTTAAACTCAGATACCATCGTTTGGCAAAATACTTTGGAAGATATTTATAATTTTATGGAAAACAATCCTGATGTCGGTGCCTGTGGATGTCAGGTTCTTTTGGAAGACAATACGCTTGATAAGGCATGTAAACGCAGTTTTCCTAATGTAAAAAATTCATTTTTTAGACTATTTCATGTTCCAACTAAAAGTAGAAACGATAATTATAATTTGGATGATTTGGATGATAACGGGGTTTATGAAATTGATTGTCTGACCGGTGCGTTTATTTTTACCAGAAAAAAAGTCCTGGACGGCATCGGCCTGTTGGATGAGACATTTTTCATGTATGGCGAAGATATAGATTTATGTTATAGGATTAAAAAGGCAGGCTGGAAAATAATATACTATGGAAAAGATAAAATAACTCACTTTAAAGGAGCAAGCAGTAAAAAACAAAGGCCAAAGCTTATTTATGAATTTTACCGTGCAATGTATATTTATTATAAGAAACATCATTCACATGAGTCAAATTTTTTAGTAAACATTATAGTATATTTTGGAATATTTTTATTATGTATAATTAAACTTTTTTTAAATATTTTCAAAAAGAAAAATTAAATATTCAATGAAATGTATATATTAATATTAACTAATTTTCGTGGTTAATATATGATAAGAGAAAATCAAAGATGGTTCAATTTCACATTGGTTTTAATCGATGTTGCCGTTATAGTTTTATCTTTAGCTATTTCGTGGTGGATTCGTTTTAAAACTACAATTTTTGGCCCAATAGGGGGACATTTACCTATTCAGAGTTATCTGTTTTTTCTAATCTTTTGTGTCATCCCCGTTTATTTAATCTTGTATTTTTCTTTTGGATTATATAAGCCTCGCAGAACCTATAAAACGATTTTTTCAGAAGCTACACAAATTATTAAAGTTAATATTGTAGCATTTGTCGTGTTAGTTGCTATATTATTTATTCTCAATCAGCCTGACTTTTCAAGAATCATGCTGTTTCTTTTGGCTGTTGTTGGAACAATCATGGGCATAATTGAAAGATTCATTATCCGCAGTATTCTTAAAAAAATACGTATAGAAAATAGAAATCTTAAACATATTCTTATTGTTGGAGATAATGATTTGGCATTTACTTTTGCACGCAAAATAAGAAACAATCCATATTTGGGTTTTGATATTAGTGGATTTTTAGGAAGAAGTGATCGTGTTGGCCTTGAGGTTGAAGGAAGTAAAATTATTGGTGCTTTCAAAGATTTAGATTATGTTTTGGATCATCATACCTATGACCGTGTCGTTTTGGCTATTCCATTAAAATATTATTATAAAATAAATGAGCTTGTGGAAAGCTGTGAACGTGTGGGAATTAAAGCGGAAATTATTCCGGATTATATAAGGTATTTTCCTGCTCAGCCATCAGTTGACATGATTGAAGATATTCCGATTATTAATATAAGGTATGTTCCATTAGATGATGCATTTAATAGATTTATAAAAAATCTTTCCGATTATATTATTGCTGTAATAGCTATTATTATAACTTCTCCAATTATGATAATTACTGCAATCGCAATTAAATTAACTTCACCGGGTCCTATTATTTTTAAACAGGAAAGAATAGGATTTCATGGAAAACCTTTTGAAATGTATAAGTTTCGTAGTATGAAAGTTCAAAATCCGGACGATGAAAAATCAGGATGGACTACAAAAGATGATCCTAGAAAAACCAGGATTGGGGATTTTATTAGAAAAACCAGTATTGATGAATTGCCTCAATTTTTCAATGTATTAAAAGGAAATATGAGTGTAGTAGGACCAAGGCCTGAAAGACCATATTTCGTCGATGAGTTTAGAAAAGAGATTCCTAAATATATGGTTAAGCATCAGGTCAGACCAGGCATTACCGGATGGGCTCAAATTCATGGTTGTAGAGGAGATACTTCTATTAAAAAACGTATAGAATATGATATTGAATACGTAGAAAACTGGCATATGGGATTGGATTTAGGTATAATGATTAAAACCGTAGTAAAGAAAAATCCTAATGCATATTAATAATCATCACATATTTAATAATTTATAGATTATTTAAACCATTTTAAGAAATATTTTTATAAAATATTACTCTTCAAATGCTCTCCCACATTACTTATATTATAGGAAAATACAAAATAATAATTAACTTTCTAATGAGGGGTTTGGTATGGAAAAAGAAATTTTAGAACAATACAATAAAGTCAAAGATATACTCTCTGAAGAAGAATTTTTAGCTGAAATGGAAGAAATGCGTGAAATGAATGAAGATATTGAATTTTATGATGAATTAAATTCTGCACAGGATGTTGTTAAAAACCATCTTGGCGCTACTGAAATTACAAAGGTTGAAGATTCAACTGAAGAAGATGATGAAGATTTTGAAGAAATCGTAATGACAGATGAACTTTTAGAAAAATACAATCAGGTTAAAGATTATCTTTCCGAAGAGGAATTTTTAGCAAAGATGAATGAGAAAAAAAGAGAAAATTCAGAAATATCCTTTATGAATGAAGATTACTTTGCTGACCAGATTATTGATGAATATGCAGATGAAGATGAGGACATTTTCGTCGAAAGAGAAGAACGATCCAGTGAGGATATAGGATTGCTTGAAGATGGAGACAAAGATAAATCATTTACCGGAATTGTAAAAAGTATAAGCAATCCAAGATCATTTACTACCCGTAAAGGAAATCCTGGTAAAGTTTGCAATGTTGACGTTGAAGATAAAACTGGTAAAATTCGTGTTGTTTTATGGACTGAAAATATTAAACATTTAAAAAATATTTCAGAAGGGGACATTGTACATGTTGGGGATGTAGACATTAAAGACGGATATTCCGGGCTTGAAGCTACAATGAGGCCTAGATCTGTATTTGAAAAAGTAGTTGACGCAGACCCTAATGATTATCCAACCTACACAGAAGAAATTACTCCTATTGGCGATATATCAGACTTGGACGCTGATGATGAAATTAACATCATTGCCAGAATTACAAGAATTCCCCCAATTAGAACCTATAATAAAAACGGTAAAGATGGTCAGGTTGCTTCTTTGGAACTTCAGGATGCTTCCGGAACTATAACATACACATTATGGAACAAAAACGTTGATTTAATTAAATCCTTGGATTTAAATGATGGAGATACTGTCAAAATTCTTAAAGCTAGAGTAAGGGACAGAAATGGTGAAAAATCATTAAGCCATTGGGATGGAAGAATAATTAAAGATGATTATGATGTCCCTGATTTTGAACATGAATTATCAAAAATCGATGAATTGGATGACGGAGACACTGATGTTGAAATAATTGGTGTTGTAAGTAAAATCCAGGATGTTAGAAAATTTATTAGAAAATCAGACCAAAGCGAAGGACAATTAAGAAACTTCAATATCACTGATGATACGGGATCTATTCGTGTTACTTTATGGGGTGACGCTGCAGATTTAGACATTAAAAAAGGAGATATTGTTAAATTAATTGGTGGAAATGTAGTTTATGATGAATATACTCCGGAAGGCCATTCCATAAACACTAACTTCTCAACTCAGGTGACTGTAAATCCTACAAATTTATCTGAAGATGAATTAACCTTATTCGATTCAATTAGAGAAAAATTACAGCCAATTCCTATTGAACAAGTCATGTTGTACGATGAGGATGGTGTTGATGTTGATGTAATGGGTAGAATAATGTCTGTTGGTGGTGTCAGAACATTTGAAAGACAAACTGACGGCAGTGTAGGCCATGTTCGTTCCGCATCCCTTTCAGATGGAACCCATGTCATTCAATTGTCCTTATGGGATAATAAAACTGAAATTGATTTAGGTATCGGTGACGCTTATTTAATTGAAAATGCCAGAGTAAGATTCACTATGGATTCAATTGGTTTAAATATAGGTTCATCTTCTAGAGTTGTTAAGTTATCTGAAGAAGAAGCTAAATTCTTACCGTCATTTGAAACTTTAGAAAAAATGATTTATGAATACCGTGAAATTTCAGATTTAGAAGAGTATGATGAAAACATTTTCATTGTAGCAAGAATTTTCGAAGTATTTGACGCTCGTGAATTTGAAAGAGATGACGGTACCAAAAATTTAGTTAGAAACATTGAAATTGCAGATAATTCACAGGCCATCAGGGTATCCTTATGGGGTGAAGATGCTAAAAGAGAATTTGATGAAGGTGAAGCAATCAAAATCCAAAACCCTAGAGTTGATTTCTTTAATGATCAATTAAATTTAAGCATTGGTGAATCTACAGCTATTGTAAAACCAAGTGATGAAGAATTAATGAATTTACCTTCATTTGATGAATTAAAAGAAGCGATTTATGTTCCTAAAGATATCGAAGCTATTGAAGATGAAGATTTCAATGTACGTGTTACAGGTACTCTTCAGGAAATTATTTCAGACAGATTACTCATTAGAAAATGCCCTAATTGTGGTAATTCCATTGGAGACATTGAACTTGATGGTGAAACCACTTGTGAATATTGTGGAGAATCATTTGATGAACCTAATACTACAATTATGATTCCTGCTACTTTAGTTGATGATACTGGTGAGATTGGAATTACTTTCTTCGATAATCTTGTTGAAGATTTACTTGAAATGCCTAAAGATGAAATCGTTACTATAGTTAACGATGATCCTGGTGCTTTAGATGGAAGAATTGAAGATTTAAACGGTATTACTGTAGAAGTAATTGCAAATGTCAGATATGATGACTTTAATGAAGTTAGAAAACTCAGCCCAAAGAAAATTTTACAAAAATATTATTAAATTAAATTAAATTAAGGATGGATTATTATGGTGGAATTAGAAGATTTACCAAGTGTCGGTGAAAAAACAGCTGAAAAATTAAGAGATGCAGGTTTTGCAGATATGATGAGATTAGCTACAGCTACTCCAAAAGAATTATCAGTTAAAGCAGAAATTGGAGAAGGTGTTGCTGAAAAAGTTATTGAGGCAGCACGTAAAGCTGAAGATATTGGCTTTGAAACTGCATTGGAAGTTGATGAAAGAAGAAAAGATGTTGGTCATATTTCTGTTGGAAGTAAAGGATTCAATGATTTGATTGCTGGCGGTATTGAAACTCAGGCTATCACTGAAGTATTTGGTGAATTTGGATCAGGTAAAAGTCAAATTTCCCATGAATTAGCTGTTACTGTTCAATTACCTGAAGAATTAGGTGGTCTTGATGGAGATTGTGTTTTTGTTGATACTGAAAATACATTCCGTCCTGAAAGAATTAAACAAATTGCAAACGGTTTTGAATTAGAAGTTGAAGAAGTTTTACAAAGAATTCATGTTGCCCGTGCATTTAACTCTTCTCACCAAATTTTAATGGTTGATAAAATTAATGAACTTATTCAAAATGGTACTAATGTCAAATTGGTTATTGTCGATTCATTAATGGCTCACTTTAGGGCAGAATATGTTGGAAGGGAATCTTTAGCTGTAAGACAACAAAAATTAAACCAACATTTACACTCACTTCAACAAATTGCAAATACTTACAATGTAGCTGTATTCATTACAAACCAAGTTCAAGCTAAACCAGATTCATTCTTTGGAAGCCCTACTAAAGCTATTGGTGGTCACGTTTTAGGACACGCTTCCACATACAGAATTTGGCTTAAAAAAGGACTTGCAGGTAAAAGAATCGCTCGTTTAGTTGACAGTCCTCATTTACCTGAAGGTGAATGTGTATTCAAAATTACTAATGAAGGTATTGTAGACTAAATATCTTCATCTATTTTTTCTTTTTCCTTTACTTTTAAATATTTTAATTACCTATTTTTTATTATGAATGCTATTGAAATCACTATTTTATCAATTGTTTTAATGATTGCTTTAGGTTATTTTTTAAAGCGAATTGATTTTATATCTTTTAAAGATGTTGATACTTTAAATAATATAGTGATTTATATTTTTCTTCCGAGTATGATTTTTCATGCTCTTTATACTGCAGATTTATCATTAATGCCTCAATTGGGAATTCTTCCATTCGTTATTTTAGTTTCTTCATTCATAACGGGAATTGTTTCTTATTTTATTCTGAAATCTTTTAACCTTTCTGATAAACGCCTGTGGAGTATTTTAATAACTGTTATGATTGCAAATACAGGATTTATGGGTTATCCTATCAGTTTAGGTATTTATGGTTATGACGGTTTTTTAAGAGCCATATTCTGTGATACTGCTACCATGTTTTTATTTTTAATACTGTCTTTTGTTTTAATTTTAAAATTTGGAGGCAGTGTAAAAACCGCTGTTAAAAAAATCGCTCTGTTTCCTCCGGTATGGGCAATTATTCTAGGTATTTCACTAAATTCTCTCAATATTCCAATTGGTCCGGTTTTAGATAATACTATAAATTATTTGGGAAATGCTGCTATTCCTCTAATCATGTTATCTTTAGGTGTTTCCATTGATTTGAGGGGATTAAAACGTTCAAAATTCCCAATAATTTTTACATCTATTATAAAATTGGCATTTTTCCCGTTCATTGCCTTTTTAATAGTATCATTTTTAGGGCTTGTTGATCTTCAATACAGTGTCTCTATTGTTGAAGCTGCAATGCCGTCAGGTATGCTGTCTTTAGTTTTGGCTATTAC
>ONIK01000045.1 GCA_900317865.1 uncultured Methanobrevibacter sp.
GTTTAGCATTGAATGATGACATTATTAGATATGACTGTTTAGAGAACAGATCTAAACTCAATGCTGGATATTTTGAAGAAATTAAAGAGTTATTTATCGAAAATGATGAAGAAATTCTAAAAATACTTGTGGAACTGGAAGAAAAACTCCCGTTAAAAGAATATGATTTGGAGGAAGTCATTGGAAGCGATGATGAATTCTCCCCCTATATAGAAACATTAATTGATGACGCTCATGTTACTTATGCTAAAGCACTGCAAATAAAAGAACAGATTAAAGAGGAATACGAAGCAGGTATGATTTTAAAAGAATCACTATTAATCAGATTAGCATATCTGTTCAACATTCCCGAAGAGCCTAGTCTAGTAACACATGATGAAAAATGCCCTTATTGTGAAATGCCAATTGACAGGCATGACAAATACTGCCATTACTGCGGAATAAACCTAGCATACAATCCAAATGATGTTGAAAATACATTAATCACATCCATTAGTCAGTTCAATAATGAAATTGATACTGATGAAGATATCAGATACATTGCATACAAGTTTTTAAAAATGATATATGAAAAAATAGACTTCGAATATGCAGTTTTCATGACTGAAAATAACTTCAACATCAGTTTTAAAGTATTGGAGAAATATTTAAAAGAAAATAATTATATTAAAGATGAAAGCATTACCTTTGAAGGAATAGATTTCTTAAACAATCATCCTTTACATTACTATGAAAAATATGGTATGGATATACTGGATTATACAAAATTTGAGCAATATTTTTGGCAAAATTCCGATTTGGACGGAAATGAAATCTGTTTAAAGTTCCTGGAAAAATATGATGGCGAAGATATAACAGAAATAAAAGAGAAAATTAAAAGAAATAGTTAATACATTTTTCTTTTAGACCATGCCATATAGACAATGAATATTCCAATTAACAATAAGACTATCTGGGGAAATATTGCAAAGAAAATCGTAGGAATTATTTTTAGCTCAGCCAACATCCATAGAACAGCATAAATAATTAATATAATTCCAAACAACAATGCAATCTTATTTATATAACTGCGTATGGTATATTCATCCAAACCCGGAATAGGCATCAAAACACCCTATAATTCTTTTGTACCTTCAGAAGTTCCAACGATAACACGGTCAACCATTTGAGAAAATATACCATTTTCAACAACTCCTGGAATAGAGTTTAAATCAATTTCCAAATGTTGAGGACTAGCTATTTCATCAAATTTGGCATCAATAACAAAGTTACCGTTGTCTGTTATTACAGGACCATCCTTTCTTTGAGCCATTCTGATTTCACATTGAGCACCCATATCTTCCAAAGTCTGAATTACAACACGGGATGCATCAGGAATTACTTCAACTGGTACCGGAAATGTTCCTAATTCATCAACCACTTTAGATTCATCGACTATGACAATAAATTCTTTGGCTGCATAATCAACTATTTTTTCTTTAGTGTGGGCTGCTCCACCACCTTTAATAAGATTAAATTCTCCATCAACTTCATCTGCACCATCTACAGACAAGTCAATATCATTTTCTTCCAAGGTGGTAATTGGAATATTCCATTTTTTGGCAAGTAATAATGATTGAAATGAAGTTGGGATTCCTTCTACGTTAATTCCTTCTTCAGCCATTCTCATACCAACTTTTTCGATGAAATAATGAGTTGTAGAACCAGTTCCTAATCCTAAAACCATTCCATCTTCAACATATTCAGCAGCTTTATATCCTGCATTTTTTTTACTAGAATCATTTTTACTAGCGTTTTTCATAATTAACACCAAAAAATTAAATAACAAAACCCAATGTAAGCTTATTAAGTATAAATCCTTTTTTACAACCTTCTTTATGTTTACCATGATTTTTAAGGACAATACATTTATCTTTATCAATTAATCCATCAGGGAAACATAAATCATGGAATTCACAATTTTCATCACATTCAGGAGCATCATATGTAAAAGTTGAACCTTCAAAAATATTTTTGGATGTTGTTAAAACATCAATTTCAGCCCTTTCAACTTCAACCGGAATTACAAGATTTTGAGAATGAATCTGACATTTTTGTTCATTATCTTTAACATCAGTAATCACATATTTTCGATTTAATTCTAAATTACCAATACAAGAAGCTTTAAATCTGCAATCTTCACATTCCGGAGCAGAACCTAAAAAAACAAATTCGACACCCTTTTGAGCTAAATCTTTACCAATCAATGTAATCATTAAATCACCTCGGTATTTTGTGCTAATTCATAAGCTGCTTCTTTTGAAAATCCATTATCTCCTAAAATTGTGTATCTTTCAGGCCTTATTTTATGAGCCATCAGTAATGCTTCAATTACATCATCCTCATTGATTCCTAACTCCCCAGCATTGATTGGTGCTTCAACAGCCTTAAGGCAATCCCTTATGAATTCCCAATCGTCACCATATAATGCCATCATCAATATAGATCCAACACCACACTGCTGACCGTGTAATTTTGGTTTATCAAGTATTTTATCAAGGGCATGTGAAAACATGTGTTCAGAACCGCTGGCAGGCCTGCTTGAACCTGCAATACTGATTGCAGTCCCGCTACTGAATAATGATTTCATAACAATCCTTGCACTTTCCTCAAGGCCAGGTTTAATGTTTTGAATATTATTGGTGATTAATTTTGCAGACATTATTGAAAGTGATGCTGCTGATTCACTATATTCAACATGCTTTAATCTATGGGCCAATTCCCAGTCCTTAACTGCAGTAAAGTTTGATATTAAATCAGCACATCCTGCAGACAATAATTTAAATGGAGATTTGGCAATAATGTTACTATCTCCAATAAGAGCTATTGGCGCATTGGCCTGAACGGATGTAGATCTGTTAGGATTTTTGATTGAAGCCAAAGGAGATACAATACCGTCATGTGAAGCTGTAGTTGGCATAGAAACAAAATAAACATCCTTATTAAATGAAGCATATTTTGCAACATCGATTACTTTTCCTCCACCAACACCTACAACAAGAGTATCAGAGTCAATATGTTCTTCTACTTCCTCAACACTATCAAATGAAGCATCATCAACAATTTTAACATCAACTTCATAATCATTTTCTTCAAGGTTGTCAATTACATATTTGGCCCCTGCACTATAAGTGTGGTGTCCTGTGATAATTAGGGTCTTTTTTGACAAGTGCAAGCTTTCAAAAATCTCTGCAGTTTCATAAATAACATCAGGACCTATGTAAACTTCACGAGGCATTTGTATTTTCCTATGATTCATAAATATCTCCTAAAAAAATAACTATACAATTTTTATATATGATTTCATTATATTAAATAACTTTTCATTTTAATTTTAAATAATATTAAAAACATATATTAGAATACTATAAAAAAATTAGGTGATATGGTGGAAAATTTTAGTGAATGGTTTCATGACATTTTAGAAGAAGCAAATATTACAGATTCAAGATATCCTATTAAGGGAATGGCAATTTGGATGCCATATGGATTCAAAATAAGAAAATACATGCTCGAAATAATTAAAGAATTGCTCGATAAAGATCATGACGAAGTATTATTCCCGTTACTTGTTCCGGAAGGAGAACTAGCTAAAGAAGGAGAGCACATTAAAGGATTTGAAGAGGAAGTATACTGGGTTACAAAAGGTGGTGTAAATGATTTAAATGAAAAATTGGCCTTAAGACCAACCAGTGAAACTGCAATTTATCCAATGTATTCCTTATGGATTAGATCACACATTGACCTGCCAATCAAATATTATCAGGTAGTTAACACATTCAGATACGAAACAAAACATACAAGGCCTTTAATTCGTGTTCGTGAAATAACCACATTTAAAGAGGCGCATACTGCTCATGCAACAAAAGAAGAGTGTGCACAGCAGATTGAAGACTTTATTGAAATTTATAAAGAGTTTTTAGATAGTTTAGCAATACCTTATTTAATCTCAAAAAGACCTCCATGGGATACTTTCCCTGGTGCAGACTACACTATGGCTTTTGATATTATAATGCCTGATGGAAAAACCCTGCAAATCGGTACAATCCACAATTTAGGCCAAAGTTTTGCAAAAACATTTGACATTACCTTTGAAGATAAGGACGGTGAACACAAATATGTCTACCAGACCTGTGCAGGAGTATCAGACCGTATCGTTGCATCCATCATTGGAGTTCATGGTGATGAAAAAGGTTTACGTCTTCCACCAAGGGTTTCACCTAACCAGATCACAATAATTCCAATTCTATTCAAAAAAGGAAAAGAGGAAGTAATGTCCAAATGTATGGAAATCAAAGCTGCACTTGAAGATGCAGGATTGCGAGTTAACATTGATGACAGAGATATCAGGCCGGGTAAAAAATTCTATGATTGGGAATTAAAAGGAACTCCTTTAAAATTAGAGATTGGACCAAGAGATTTGGAAAACAACATTACAATAGCCATGAGACGTGATGAAGGAGAAAAAATCGAATTAACATTAGATGATGATTTAGTAGACAATGTCAAAGATTTACTTGACAAATACTACAAAAATCTAAAAGAAACCGCATGGAGCTTCCAGTCAGAACATGTCAAATTCACCGAAGAAATTAATGAAATTGCCAATATCATTGAAGCAGGAAACATTGCTGCAGTTAATTGGTGCGGTGATGAAGAATGCGGAAAACAGATTGAGGAAAAAACTGGCTACGATGTCTTGGGTATTTACAAAGATGCTGAAGAAAATGCCAAATGTATAGTTAGTGGAAACGATGCAAAATATGTTGCATTAATAGCTAAAACCTACTAGTGATTAAAATGGATAACATTTATGCAATAATACCTGTTAGCAAGTTTAAAAATGCTAAAACCCGCCTTTCCCCTTTTTTAACTGAAGAAGAAAGGGAAAAATTATTAAAAGCAATGCTACATGATGTTACTGATACGTTGAAGAGATATGTGGATAAAATATTCATCATAAGCAGAGATGAAGACGTGCTAAATTATGCTGAAAAGTTAAACCTAGATATTATCTTGGAAGATGAAAATTCCAATTTAAACAAAGCTTTAGTTCAGGCAATGAAATATTGTAAAGGAAAAACAAAAAAAATCATTATTGTTCCATCAGATGTTCCTTTAATTGGAAAAACCAATGTTCAAATGCTGATTGATGCATCAAAAAGTCTTGATTTTATCATAGTTCCATCAAAAGGCGGCGGAACAAACATGATAATTATGAAACCTATGGCAATACATACAAGATTTGAAGGTTTCAGCTATAAGGAACATGTGCAGGCTGCCGAGAGAAAAAAACTAAATCCGCAGGTACATGATTCATTTTTTATGGCATTGGACGTTAATACTGCTCAAGATTTGGGAGAAATAATGATTCATGGTGAAAAAACCCATACTAGAAAATATCTAAAAGAACTGAAAGTTAATGTTGAACCCTTCCGCGGAAATGAACGTTTAAAAGTTACAAGAGGCTAAACCATGGTTGTAATGTCAATTGCAGGTGTTGACCCGTCAGCAGGTGCAGGAGTTTTTGCTGATTTAAAGACCTTTCAGGCACATGGAGTTTATGGCTGCGGAGTTGTAACTGCCCTAACAGCACAGAATCCTCATAAAGTATTTTCTCTAAGTCCGGTTGATGGAGATTATATTGCAGAACAGATTGATGCAGTCCTAGATGCATACAACATTACATACATTAAAACAGGAATGCTCTACTCACCAGAAATAATTAAATTGGTTTCAAAAAAGATAACAGAATATGATTTAAAGGCAGTAGTTGATCCAGTAATGGTTGCAACCTCTGGTGGTGATTTAACCAAAAGCGATTTGGCAGATGCATTAAACAAATATCTGCTTCCAAAATCCATTTTAACCACTCCGAATATTGAAGAAGCGGAAAAATTAACTGATTTAAAAATCAATACCCAAGAAGATGCTATAAAAGCAACAGAAAAAATTCCATGCAATTCTTTAATAACCGGAGGGCATCTGGATGGCATTAATACAATGAGAATTAATGGTGAAATCACAATTGAAAAGCAGGAATTGATTGAAAGTGATAATCTCCACGGGACAGGATGTAATTTATCATCAGCAATTGTAGCCAATTTAGAAAATGGAAATGATTTGGTTAATTCATGCTTAAAATCATTTGATTATGTATATAAAGCTATTGAAAATGGAAATTACGGAACATTAATAGCTAAACTTTAATAATATTTATTTAAAAAAAAAGTTAAAAAAATAGCTTAAAGCTATTCTTCCATATCCAGTTTATCAACAATAGATTCCTGAATTTTTAAAAATTCAAGTGAATCTCTTTTTCTTGGCCTTTCCAAATCTACAGAAATAACTTCTGCAATTTTTCCAGGATTTTTATCAAGAAGCACAATTTTATCTGCAAGATAAACCGCTTCATCAACATCGTGAGTTACAAAAACAATAGTATTTTCAAATCTTTTCCAAACCCCTATCAGCTGTTCCTGAAGCTTGTGCCTATTTTGCATATCCAATGCAGAAAACGGCTCATCCATAAGCAAGATAGGTGAATGATTAAGCAAGGATCTAATAATTGCGACCCTCTGTTTCATACCTCCAGAAAGTTCATGAGGATAGCTATCTTTAAACTCAAGTAAACCAACACTTTTAAGATATCTTTCAGCTGCCTGAATATTTTCCTCTTTGGAACCTCCGGAAATTTCAAGACCAAAAGTCACATTTTGAAGAACAGTCAACCAAGGGAACAAGGAGTACTGCTGAAAAATAACCGCTCTGTCTCCAGAGGGCTTTTCAACGAGTTCACCATTGGCTACAATCTCACCGGAAGTAGGCTGGTCAAGACCTGCAATTAAACGAAGAAGAGTGGTTTTGCCACAGCCTGATGGCCCAAGTAAACATATCAACTCACCATCATTTATTTCTAGATTGATATTTTCTAAAACAGATAAGTTTTTTCCTCTCCCATCAAAGGATTTGTTAATATTTTTAATTTCAATTGACATTCAAAACACCTACCAGAAAATCCTTTTTTGTGCAAGTCCAAATATGTAATCAAGAACCAATCCTATTAATCCAATAACCAACATACCTACAACAGTAGTACCTGTATCAAAGAGGTTTGTAGCTGTTAAAATCATATATCCCAAACCACTACTTGAACCAATCATTTCTGCTGAAATTGTACACATCAATGCAATTCCAACACCTACTTTAAGCCCAGAAACAATATACGGTACAGCAGACGGCAATATTACTCTTTTGAGAACATTCCAGTCATTTGCACCCAATGTCTGTGCAGATTCAATCAATACTTTATCAGTTCTTTTTACACCGTCAAGAGTATATACTAAAATCGGAAAGACACATCCCATGAAGATAATAAATACTGCAGGAACGGTTCCAATTCCAAACCATAATATTGAAAATGGAATCCATGCTACAGGAGGAATTGGTCTTAAAATACTAATAACAAAAGAACATAAATCCTCTAAAGTCTGATACCATCCCATAAGAATTCCCGCTGGTATAGCAACAACGGACGCCAATATCAAACCAGTGAATACTTTAAATAAAGTGTCAACAGTATTTTGAACTAGTTTTCCAGATTGTAAAATATCAATTGCAGAATATAATACGTCAACAGGACTTGGCAATACATAAGGTTTTACTAAATGAAGACCTGCTGTTATGACATACCAGAAAATAATAATTGCAACGGGTAAAATAAAGGGTAAAATTTTTCTTTTATTCATCACATCACTTATATTAAATATTTTATATAATAAGTTAATTTGAATTTTATTATATTAAAACTTTAAGAAAAAAAATAGAAAAAAATGTAGAATAAAAATTCCACACTTATTCAGCATCAGCTACTTCAATAGCTTTAACTTCAATTTCATTATTATAATCATCACCAAGAACGGATCTAGTACTTAATGCACCAAACAACATAGTTGATAAATTATGCACTAATGAAGATGTAGTTGGCGTAATAATGCCTAAAGCACCTAAAACAAGTAAAGTACCATTTACAGCAACAATTCTTCGATAATTAGTATTAATTTTATCAAACATGCCCGTACTTAACTTTCTTAATGTAACAAGATCATGCAAATCGTCTGATAAAAGTGAAATATCTGCTACTTCACGCGCAATATCAGATGAATGCTTCATAGATACTGATACATCTGCAGCTGCAAGAGCCGGTGAATCATTTATACCATCACCAACCATGATAACTGTTTTGCCTTCGGCTTTTAATTCTTCAACTATTCTAGATTTATCTTCAGGTAGTACTTGTGAACGGTATTGTGTAATGCCTAAAGCTTTAGCGCTGGATTTTGCAGCACTTTCACTGTCTCCAGTAAGCATAATTACATTTTCAATACCCAATTCTTTTAGTTCTTCTATGACATATTTTGCTTCATCACGTACAGGATCATCAATACAAATTAGACCTTCAAGTTTACCATCAATTGCCATATAAACAACAGAATGTTCCTGAACTTCTTTTTTGATTTTCTTTTCTTGGGTTTTATTTATTCTAATGCCCTCATCATCAAACAGGAAGTGTCTACTGCCTATTACAACACGCTTATCATCATAAGTAGTTGCAATACCATGAGCGACGATGTATTCAACTTCACTGTGATCCTCTTCATGCTTAATTCCTTCTTCTTCAGCATGCTTTACAATAGCTGTCGCAATACTATGTGCAAAATGCTCTTCAATACATGCAGCCATTCTTAAAATATCTTCCCGAGTGTATCTTTTGGTCATTGGGAAAACATGAACAACTTTTGGAGAAGCATTTGTCAAGGTTCCAGTTTTATCAAATACAATTGTATCAGCAGTAGCATATTTTTCAAGGAATTTTCCACCTTTTACCATCATACGATTATCAGATGCTTCACGCATTGCAGATATAATAGATAATGGGGTTGTAAGCTTAATTGCACATGAGAAGTCAACCATTAATACAGATAAAGCCCTTGTAGCATTTCCTGTAAGCAAATAAGTTGCTGCAGTTGCAAGGAAACTATACGGCACAATTGAATCAGCCAATCTTTCAGCTTGGCTTTGAGCATCTGCCTTCAATTCTTCAGAGTTTTCAATTAAGTCAACAATCTTATTTAATCTTGTTTCCTTATTAATTGAATATACTTCAACAACAATATTTCCTTCTTCTATTACTGTTCCTGCATGAACCGTTTTGCCAGGCCTTTTATGGATAGGCAATGGTTCTCCAGTCATTGAAGCCTCATTAACCATTCCATCACCGTCAACGACTTTACCGTCTACAGGAATTACATCTCCCATGTGGATTTTAACTTTATCTCCTTTCTGAATATCAACAGCAGGACATTGTCTTTCAGTTCCGTCATCTTCAACCAACCATACAGTATCAATATTTAAAGCTAAACTATCTTTTAATGTGCTTTTTGCTTTTTGTACTGTATAATCTTCCAATGCATCAGATATTGATAGCAGGAACATCATTGAAGTTGCAGGTCCAAAGTCCCTCATCCATAAAGCACCGGCAACCGCTGCTCCATCAAGAAGTGCAACATCCACTCTGAAACTAGTTAAACTGTCAAATCCTTCCCAAAGGTATTTTGAAGCATGCATTAAAGTAAATAATACTTTAAGAGGAGCCGGATAAAATATCCTACCGAATAGCCTACGTGCAAACATCTTAGTTAGCTTCAATATAAAATCATCAGTAATTTCTTTTGAAATTTGAAGCTGTGTAGGCTCTCCTTCAAAAAGATCATCCAATGTAATTGAATTTAAAATTTTGAAAATTTTATTTTTGTTTTCAACATCATCATAATATATTAAAATACTTCCATTCCTATGAGATGTGTAAACTTCATGAATAAAATCATTTTTTAAAAGTAATGAAGCAAGACCATAGCCTTCTTCTTTAGTGAAAGCCCATTGGCCTGATCGAACTCTTAAACGAGTTCCTTTATCGTACATTACTTGATATTTCATTTCTACACTACCGAAACAATCTATTTGTCGTCTTCGTCCTCAATGTAGATTTCTTTTTTTACATCAGCGTTTGCATCAATGACCATTTCTTCAGCATCTTCTTTCATGTCTTGGAAACATTCTTCGGCATCTTTTTTAGCTGATAAAACAGTAGCCATACCTTTAGTACAGGTTTCTTTTACAGTTTTTGATTCTAATATTTTTTTACCAATAATTGCAGTTGCTATTCCACCAGCAAAAATTAATGCGTGCTTATGTTTCATTACTCTGTCAATATATTCATTTCCTTTATCCATTTTACTCTCTCCACAATAATATTTTTTCATAATCATTGGACCAATAGAAAAAAAATCCAATAACATACATATATTTGCCGACAATATTATATAAGTTTTAGGTAAACCTAAAAAAACATTTATCAAAAAACTTTGAGTATTTGTTAGCATATATTGCCATAATATTCTATTAAACATCAAATTATATAAAAGTATTGGATAAAAGTTATTTTTTGGTAAAACAAAGAATAATTATTAGGTCAAACTAAATTTAAATTAAAATAAAATAAGAAAATTTTAGTCATTCCTAAAAACTGAAATATACCTGCAAGGGAAAAATATAAAAGAAATAAAGTTAAATATAATTTACATTATGCATTAATGGTGATGAATTTTGAATGAACATAAAAAAGTATTTTCAAGAATAGGATTTAATTATTTGCTCCTTGCATTAATTCCACTAATATTTCAAATAATAATAGTGAATATCATAGCATTAATCGACGTTAATTTAATAAAAAACATTAATGTACAAACAATCCTGGGAGCCCTGACCAACTACATTCTTATTTTACCTGTTTTTGTTTATCTAATGGGAAAAATAGACTCCACAACAATACCTGAAGAAGGAGTTGGAATTAAAAGATTTATAACCTACATAGCTATTTCAATGGTGCTGATGTGGGTAGGAAGCATAATCGGAATAATAATAACAACAATTTTAGGAAATACCGTTACAGATAACATAGTAAACCCTATAGAAAAGTTAATTGAAAATTCAAGCATTTATATTAATCTAATAGTAATAACCATACTTGCACCAATTTTTGAAGAAATCTTTTTTAGAAAATTATTAATTGACAGAACAATTAAATATGGTGCAAAATTATCCATACTTCTATCTGCATTATTATTCGCATTATTCCATGGAAATTTAAGCCAATTTTTCTATGCATTCCTTCTTGGAGGATTCTTCGCATATATTTATATCAAAACTGGAAAAATAATCTATACTATAATATGTCATCTTATTGTTAATTTTTACGGATCTGTATTCAGCACATTTTTCAATTCAGCAATTCATAACATAAATAACCAAATAAGCATGGCAAATGCGGGAGATATTGCAGTAGTGGCATTATATATAATATCATTAATCATATTCTGGTCCATAGGATTATATACAATATTTAAAAATTATAAAAATATAAAACTCGACGATTCTTTAAGGGAAATATATCTAGAAAAACCCGTACAAACCGTACTTTTAAATGTGGGAATGATTCTATTTATATTATATCATATTATAGTAATATTACAATCGATAAATCTGATCTAAAAAAAATAGTAAAAAAACTTCAAAATTAATTTGAAGTTTAATCCATAGTTTCTAAAACACTGTTTAAGATTTGCAAAGATTTTGAAAATGCAGGCATACCTGATGTTAATAAAACAACTCTTAAAACATCAACAATTTCATCTTTGCTGATACCTAACACTTCAATTGCACTTTTGATTTGTTTTTTTGTAGCTCTTGGGTCTGCACGGGAAGCAGTAATTCCAATAGCTATTAACTTTTGAGTTTTGTAATCAAGGATTTTACCATCCCATACAGTTTCATTTAAATCGGAAACCAATTCATATAATTCAGGGTATTGGTCTTCCAGTTCACGAATACCTTTTCCATAATATACATCGCCTTTCATACTCTTCCTCTCCAAATAATTTTAATTAATTAATATTCTAATTTTTAAATTATATATAATTAATCGGACAATTAACACATTGCAGTGATGTTGCTTTTCTTAAGCCGATATGGTAAAATGTATAATTATTAGATAACAATACATATAATCATGGCATTGATTAAATTGTCCGATAAAGATTTGGTTGAATTTAAAAGCTTAATGCAGGAATCATTTCAATTGGGTTATGAAGAGGTCTTTGGCAAAAGTGAAGAATTAATACTGCCTGAAAAAGACATTGACGAATGCTTAAACAAAAAGAATAGCCATTCCTATGTAATGAAGAACAACCATGAAATACTTGGTGGTGCGATTGTGGAAATAAATGAAAAAACACAGCACAACCATTTGGATTTTTTATTTGTCAATGTTTCCACACAAAACAAGGGTATCGGACAAAAAATCTGGAGTGAAATAGAATCTTTATATCCCTATACTGAAATATGGCAAACAGTTACGCCCTACTTTGACAAAAGGAATATCCATTTTTATGTAAACAAATTGGGATTTCATATAGTGGAATTCCAATGAGAAAAATCCAGACAGGGACTGGGATGAAAATCATCCTATGGCAGAACAGGAAATGTTTAAATTAGAAAAAAGAATGAAAAAATAAATGTCTAACATTAACGACTGCAATTCAATATTTGAAAATTGCTTTGAAAAACCCTGCTATATGTATGAGTTGAATCAAGTTTGATTTTCAATATCTCTGGCGTTAATGTCAGCACCTCCCCAAATGAAAGTTTTGAGAATTAGCTTTGTTTAAACGAAATGTTCGTATTTTTATAGGAGTTCTTCATATAAATTAAAGAGTTTTCAGTGATGAAAAATCGATAAGCATCGGAACTTTTTTATATGTTTCATATGAACACTATTGTTGATTTTTGGAGTATAATGTAATTGAAATTATAAGTGTTTTTCAACCAAATCCAGCAATAATTCACTGGCTGTTGCATAACCTCCCATTTGTGCGTGCATCTGGGAACCTGAATCCTCATCAAACAGTAAATACTCCTTTTCACAATCAAGCATGTCATAAAATACCTTTGCTTCGCCTTGAGTCATCTCGGAAGTTCCATCCATCACGATTGTCATGCAGTCCAAATCATCAATGATGTCT
>ONIK01000134.1 GCA_900317865.1 uncultured Methanobrevibacter sp.
TCTTGCATAGTTGAATAATAATGGTGCTTGAGCATATCCGAAAGCATCACGGAAAGCTTTAAGAGCTTCTTGTGCGAGAGGTGCTTCTTTAGGCATTTGATCACAGACATTAATCCTGGATAATGGTGCAACTCTGTAAATACCTTCTGGGTATCCCATATCTTTAATGTAAGGGAATTTTAACCAGGAGTAAGGTTTTACGTGTTCTGCAACATAGTCAGTATATTCTTCGTTTCTGTATTCAAACATGTCGCTTCCGTCTTTGTCTTTGAATCTAATGTTACCATTATATACATCCCAAGTTCCATCAGGTTTTACAGTACCACAGTGTCTTGTGTCACCGAAGTTACCTAAACTTGAAATTAAATCAATGTTTTCTTCAAATACAGGAATAGCTAAGTCTAAAGTAGCTTGTGCTAATTCAACGTTTTGTTTAGCTCTAGCAAGTAAATCTTTTTGAGTTTCGTCATCTAATTCAGTTGAGATACCACCAGGAGTGGATGAAGTTGGGTGAATAGGACGACCACCGATTTTTCTTACCATTTCTAAACCGTTTCTTCTTATGTTAATAGCTTGAAGTGCGATTTCAGGCATATCTTTAATAACTTGGAAAACGTTTCTGGTTTTTCTGGTTCCGTTAGGAATGATTAAATCTGGTGCTGCTAAGAAGTAGAAGTGAAGTGCGTGGGAGTGCATGTATGATCCCCAGTTCATAATTTCTCTCATTCTGTATGCAGTAGGTAAGATTTCGTAATCATCGAAACCGAAAATTTGGTCAACTGCTTTTGCAGCTGCTAAGTGGTGTTGTACATCACAAATACCACAAATACGAGGTACGAGTCTTGGTAATTCTTCTACAGGACGGCCTGTTAAGAATTTTTCGAAACCTCTGAATTCCATAACATGTAATCTTGTTTCTTCAACATTTCCTGCATCATCAAGATGGACTGTAATTTTTGCGTGTCCTTCAATACGAGTTACAGGTTCCATAGTAAGTTTAACCATTTTATTCTCCTCCTTTTTGCATTTTCATTGGTACTAATGCTGCAGGTAATGTGTAAGAGTAGAAAGTACCTACAATATCATCCAATTGGTCAGCAACAGTTTCAGGATCAACTGTTTTATCTTCAGTTACACCGTAGTCAGATGCAATTGCACTGATCATTTTAGCACCTTGGTCTAATACTTTTGAGGTAGGACCGTAACATCCTCTACATTGGATAGCAATGGAAGGACATTCTGCACCACATAAGGATACGGTTGCAGGACCCATACATACTAAACCTTGGGAAATTAAACATAAATCAGGTTCAGGTTTACCGACTTCGAATTGTCTTTTAATGAAGTCCATAGCTAAACCAGCAGGTGGTTTTTCTCTAGGACATACTTCACATAAGTTAGTAGCAGGTAACTCGATAGTTTCACCGTTTAATAAAGCAAGAACTGCTTCAGCTACTACGTCAGAACGTGGAGGACAACCTGGAATGATTAAGTCTACATCCATAACTGCACTTAATGGTCTTACTCTGCTTTCTAAGTGAGGTACATCTTCATTAGGGATGATACCTTCAGGGTTAACAGTAGATACGGAGTTAATGTATGCTTCTTGTTCTAATTCTTCAACGGTCCATAAGTTTCCGAGACCTGGAATACCACCGTAACAAGCACAAGTTCCGTAAGCAATAACCATACTAGCTTTTTCATTTAACATTTCAGCTAATTCTCTGTTTTCGTC
The DNA here is from genome assembly GCA_900317865.1 of uncultured Methanobrevibacter sp. Lineage (GTDB taxonomy): Archaea > Methanobacteriota > Methanobacteria > Methanobacteriales > Methanobacteriaceae > Methanocatella. The sequence goes on from ONIK01000134.1 coordinate 1,736, forward strand.
GTTTCTTATTCCACCTTCAGCGATGAGGATATCTAAATCAGGTACTTCATCGTATTTGGTATCCATAAGTACAGGAGAGAATTCAAATTCTGCTAATTCCATAACATCGATTAAAGATTCGTGGAAATCCGCAATTGATAAGTGGCAACCGGAACAACCTCCGAACCACATAGTTCCTATTTTAACTTTATCTGCCATTTTTAACTCCTCCAATTTATCCTTCTGCGTTTAATTGATCTTTCAATGGAGCTGGACCTAAGTCTTTAATTCTGTTAACCATCATGTTAACAGCAGTAGAGAACTTTTCACCTTCGGATGCGGAAATCCAGTCGTGGTGAACTCTTTCTTTTCCAATTCCCATATCTTCAACCAATTTATAAATTAATCTCATTCTACGATCTAATTTATAGTTACCAGCATCGTAGTGGCAGTCACCCATGTGACATCCTGCTACGAATACCCCATCAGCACCTTCTTTGAATGCTTTTAAAATAAATTGTGGGTCAATTCTTCCAGAACACATTACACGAATAACTCTAATATTCGGTGGGTATTGCATACGTGCAGTACCAGCTGTGTCTGCTCCTCCATAGGAACACCAGTTGCAACAAAACATTACAATTTTTACATCATCAGCCATAGAGTTTTTCCTCCTCTATCAAATTTTTTTATTTTATTTTCCGTTTTTGAAAAGATTTCTCCTTTCAAACGCCAATTTTAGAATTTTTTAAAAAATTTTAAAATCGCTTTTTAAGACATAAAGTTTAGGTATGCCTTAATTTCACAATTTATGTACTTTAATGAGCTAGCTCAGCATAACATTAACGTACTGATTAATATATTTTATAAATAATTAATATAAAGGTTACTTAGAAAAAAAAGCCAAAAAGTTTATATAGTATAAAACAA
>ONIK01000041.1 GCA_900317865.1 uncultured Methanobrevibacter sp.
TCTTTTTTTTCTTCGAAACTCATATTTTCACCAATTTAGTTTCAATTTAAAATTAATTACAACTAATTAACTTTAATATTTAATATATTATTTTTCATTAATTAATGTTTTCTTTTTATAAATTATAATTATTATCTTATTTTGTTCATTTTTATCGATTGAATTAATTTAAAAATTAAAGTATTTTTATGAAAAAATTAAATAGATATATGAATATAAATATATTAACAAGAGTGTGTTCATATGGATTTAAATTCAAATAACAAAAATAGGGGTAAATCTGAAATTAATCAACAGGAGATATTGGATATTTATTCATTGGATAACAATGAACTTGATAATGTGCCCATTGGCTTTTTCTTCGGACTTGTCGCCCGCCAATATCTTGATTTTTTTGATAAATATTTATCTGAATTCAATATAAATCCAAACCAGTTTTGGATATTATTAGTTCTCTGTCAGGAACAAAATATTTCACAGGAGCGAATAGCATCTCTTTTAAGGGTTAATGGAGCAACAGTGACTCGTGAACTTGAAAATTTAGAAAAAAGAAATTTAATCATGAGAAAAATGGATGAAAATGACAGGCGAAGAAAATTAGTTTCACTGTACGATAAGGGATTTGAAATGCTTGAATCGTTTCGGGATGTTGATTGGGAAACTGAATCTAAATTATTGAAATATTTCAGCATAGAAGAACTTCACATTTTGAAATTTCTGCTTAAAAAAATTATTATTAGAATTGAAGACATTCAGAAATAAAATTTATTTTTCATAATTCAAAAAATCTCTTCGTTAGTTCTTTTTTTAATTTATTGCAATGTCATGGAATCGTTTGATTAGTAATATTTGTTCGTTAACTATGAATCAGATTTAACTAAAAAATAGCAGATAATTTCATTACTTTTTAATCATTTTTTGTTTGTAATCTATGAAACAAGATTTCGATTTTTAGTAGATAACTTCTATATTGCTACGCCAACAGTACATGGAACTGGTCAAAAGGAACCAAAAGTTGCATAATCCTAATTCGCCATTGCTGACTGGCGGGCATCACACAATATCTATGTAAAATGCAAATTGAAAGAATGTCATCGGTTCAAAATCCTTTCAACTTCATCTTTATGCTCAAACAACACACAGCCACCTTCATGATCATCCATTAGAATGCCTCCATCCCTTAGGGACTTAAACAAGTTTGAATTCAAAGCTTCAGTAAGGGATGTATCCCTGACATTAACATCGGAATACGGTGAAGCAGGACATGGTTCAGCACCGCCATGGGAGTTAATATGGAAAAATCCTCTACCTGCTGCAAGACAACCTCCGGATGTCTTTTCATCTCCCGGAAATGAAAGAAATATCATGTCAGAATATTCCTGGCGCAAGCGATTAATCCCATCTAATAACAATTCCCTCTCCTCATCACTAGGGGCCAAATCTACAGTGTCTCCATCAACAGGGACATATTCAATGAAAAATAATACTTTACATCCAAAATCATGCAATTGTCTAATATATTCATTTGAAAGTATGGTTGGCAAATTCCCTTTTGTAAATGTGAGTGAAGCTCCAAAGATAATATTATTTTTTCTCATATGTTTCATTGAATCAATTAATTGTCTATAAACGCCTTTTCCTCTTCTAAAATCGGTTACATCCTCATTTCCTTCTATTGATAAAACTGGAATCAGATTTCTATTTTTATCTAACAAATCATAATACTCATCATCCAACATGGTGCCGTTTGTAAATATGGGAAACAGAATTTCATGATGTCTGCTTGCTTTTAATATGACGTCTCTTCTAAGCATCGGTTCACCACCGGCAAGAACAATAAAACTTATTCCAAGATTCTTTGCCTGATTGAATATGTCTTCCCATTCATCATCACTAAGCTGGTTTTGCGGCTTGTCGTCATTGCATGCATCATGTGCACGTGAATAGCATCCTGTGCAGTGCAGGTTGCAACTGCTTGTAATGCTCGCTATCAGGAAAGCGGGAATATTTTCACCTTTTTTATCATACTTTTGTCGGATTTCAGTGGCATTTTTAGCATGTTTTGAAAACTTAAGCAAAAATAAACTTTCCTTTGGATTTTTTAGTGTTGCACGCATTGCATCCTTCATGATAATTTCAACACCTTCTGCCAGATAATCTTGAATATCAAAATCCATTTAATTCACCTTCACACAATCAAGTAGGAAATTAGCATGCTCTTCTGCTTGGTTAAAGAAATCCTCCAGAGAACTTTGGGGAATGTCCTCATATTCCACACAAATTTCCAAAATCAGATAAATCGGAAAACTGTAATATTCCTTTGCCAATAGCTTTGGATTGCATTCCTGGCGAATTATGTTATTTTCTTTTAAAATGGTGAAAAATTCTTCCCAGAACATTATTGGCTTGGCAAGAATCTCATCTTGGAAAAATTTCCTGATTACCTCATTATGATGCATCTGAATGAATAACAGTTTCCAGATTTTAAGGTTCTTTTCCTGTGAAAACATTTCCTTCATGGCTTCGGAACCTTTATGATAAAACTTTTCCGGATTTTGAAGCAGTATTTCATTGTTTGCATTCAAATCCAAATCTTTACTATTGAGCATCTCATCGTATTCAAAAAGGTTGGTCAAATAGTCAAATATATCCATAAGTATTGCTTCTTTGGATGAGTAATGACTATATATTGAACTTTTTTTAATTCCAACTTCTTCAGCAATTTCTCTAAGGGAAACTGAATCATATCCTTTTTTTGAAAATAACTCAAGAGACACATCAAAAATCTTTTCTTTAGTATTCATATTTCCTACCTACCGTTCGTTAGGTATATTATATGAATCATGATATATAAATGTAAGCAATATGTCCCAGTTCAAAAATCACATCCAAAACAGCACAGGGTCGTGTTAACTTCACTAAATTAAATTAAAGCAAAAAAGTTGACTTTAATATTATTTGATAGGTAATATTTGTTCTTATTGTTATGACAAATTTCACTAAAGTGGCAGATAATTTAAATAGTGCTATGCCAATCGATTTTTGACCAGGATTGGTGATGTTGGTGAGATGATGTTGTAAACGGGCTTGGGAACCTAACTGTTGATTCACAATTGAAATTAATATATTTTCATAAAAAAATAACGTTTTGTCTTATTAATTTCAATATAATCGCTCCAGTATTATATTTCGTACTATTTAATGCATAATATCTACATAATCTTTATAATTGATATCAGTTATATATTAGATTATAGGGCTGATTTTTATGGGAAAAAATGGGATTTTAAAAAAGGTTTTTTTAGTTGCATTCGTGATGACGATTTTGCTTGTTGTTGTTTCGTCAGTTTCTGCTGAAGGTAATTTTACGGCTCTGCAAAATGAGATTTCTAATGCGGGGGACGTTTTGGAGATAACTCAGGATTATGCTTATGACAATGCAAGCGACGTGGATATTATTGAGGGTATTGTTATTAATAATAAAGAACATTTTCTAATTAATGGAAACGGTCACACCATTAACGGAAGCAATAAAATGCAAATATTTATTGTTAATGCACCTAATGTTGTTATAAATAATCTTACGTTTGCTAATGGAAGATCCGTATCTGGCACTGCACTTATAGCTAATGAAGAGAATATAACTTTAAATGATGTTATTTTTAAAAATAATTATGCTATATTTTCGGGTGGGGCTGTATCCTGTAATAATGTTTTAACAATTAACAATGGGCAGTTTATAGATAATCTTGCTGAAGAGTCTGCAAGTTCTATTGAGGTAGCTGAAGATTGTGTTTTAAGGGCGAATAACTGTACTTTTTCAAATTCTCGAGAGATTTCAAAGTTCATAATCAATGCCGAAAAGGCTACGGTCTATCTTGATGGATGTACTTTTGCAAATATTACTTCCAAATATGGTACTGCCCTTTTCAGCAAAAATCGTGCATACATCAGCAATTCAAAATTCATTAATCTGTCTGCCAAGTTGACTGGTGGGGCACTGTTATTTAAGGATGCTGCTGAAGTTATAGTTAAAAATTCCACTTTCATTAACAACAGTGCCAAAAATGATGGTGGAGCTATTTTTTCCGATTCAAAATCAATATCCAATTCTCTGAAAGTTTATAATTCCACATTCATCAATTCCACTGCAAACTATGGTGCTGCAGTCTGTGCACTCAGGACAGATTTTAGTGTGGAAAACTCTATATTTTTAAATAATACTGCAAATTTCGGTGGAGGTGCTATTTTTGCATCTTCAACTTATTTATCTGTTAAAAACAGCTCTTTCATTGGAAATAATGCAATAGATGAAAAAATAGGGTCTTATGGCGGTGCAATTTTTCATGATTTTTATGAATTTTTAAGCATTAAGAATTCAACATTTCTGCAAAATCATGCTAAAACCCACGGGGATGCAATTTATGTCTATGAGCCATATGGCATGATGATATTTAATTCAACATTTAAGGATAATGGTGAGGCTATTTATTCGATTCATGATGATGGTTGTGTAGTAAAGGATAATGAATATTTAAATGATGTTGTTTTAATGAATCAGGCGGATTACAATCCTATTGTTGTACAAAAAGGTTTGGATATTGTACTGGTCAACAACACCATGAATTATACTGATTTGCCTGAAAAATTTGATTTGCGTGACTGGGGATGGGTGACCCCTGTCAAAGATCAGGGTGATATGGGTGCCTGTTGGGCTTTCGGAACAATGGCTGCTCTGGAGTCTGCACTGCTTAAGGCAACGGGAATCCAGTATAATCTTTCAGAAAATAATCTTCAAAATATTATTTTGAGATATTCAAAATATGGTGTTTCAGATTTGTACGAGGGAGGCCGTCCGGCTGATGCGATAAGATACTTTACCTGCTGGTTAGGTGGTTTCCCGTCAAAATATGATGAATATGATGAATATGGTAAGGTATCTCCTTTAATCGATACGGGGGAAAACATACATGTTCAGGATGTTGTCCTTATTCCGACTTTTAATGACAGGCTCTATGATGATTATATTAAGGAAACTCTAATTAAATATGGTGCTGTTACGCTTTCTTTTGGAGCTTATATGGATGATATGTCATATTTTGATCCTTCTTCCGCTACATATTATGCTTATAATAATGAACATAGAAGTTATCATGCCGTTGCTATTGTGGGTTGGGATGATAATTTCTCTAAGGAAAAATTTCCAACAGCTCCTCCTGGTGACGGGGCATGGATTTGTAAAAACAGCTGGGGAAAAGAATGGGGAGACAACGGATATTTCTATATTTCCTATTATGACCAGACTATATTTAATCACTCTTCTAGCTGTGCTTTTATAATAAATAATACTGAAAATTATACTAAAAATTACCAGACTGAAATGGGCGGATCGGTTAAGCAGGAGTCTTTTGTCTATGACAAGTATTATAACCGGTATGAGGCCATTGAAAACGATTTTATTGCAGGAGTAGGAACATACGTTAATGAACTTGATTTGAACTTTACTGTTGACGTTTATGTAAATGACGTTTTGAAATTGTCCCAGAATGAAAGCAGCAAATTTTTCGGTTTCACTACAATTAAACTCAATGAATATATTCCAATTAAGAAAGGAGATATCATTAAGGTAATGATTAGCGGAAATCCTGTACCTACCATTGTAAAAAACAGGATTTTGTTTGAAGCAAACAACTCATTTGTCTATGCTGATGGCAAATGGGTAGACCTCTATCTGAATAAGACTTCTGCTGTTTTAAAGGTTTATACTGTTGATTTTCCAATAAAAACAGAAAATCTGGTTAAAATATATAGGAACGCATCTCAGTTTGAGGCAAATGTTGGTGTGGCAAATGCAAGCGTTATCTTCAACATTAACGGTGTCAGCTATACAAGAATATCCAATGAAAACGGAACTGCCAGATTAAACATTAATTTAAATCCTGGAAACTATAGTATAACAACAACATTCAATCAGACAAGCGTTGAAAATAAGGTAACTGTTCTTTCAGCTATTGAATCAGATGATTTGGTGAAATACTTTAGAAATGCAACCCAGTTCGCTGTTAAGCTGCTTGGCGATAGGGTTGAAAATGTCACATTCAACGTTAATGGTGTCTTTTACACAAGGTCTGTTGATGAAAATGGAACTGCTAGATTAAACATTAATTTGAATCCCGGAAACTATACAATAATAATATTCAATCCGCTAACCGGCGAAATCAAAGCAAACAGCATCACAGTTTTGACAACTCTTGAAACAAAGGACCTTTCCATGAAATACGGGGACGGATCCAAATTTGAAGCGAAAGTCCTTGACGCTCAGGGTATGCATTATGCAAATCAGACTGTACAATTCAATGTCAATGGTGTTTTATATAATCGTGTAAGTAATGATAGTGGTATAGCTAAGTTAAACATTAAATTAATGGCTGGTGAATACATTATCACTTCTGTCTACAACGGATATTCGGTTGCGAATAAAATAACCATTTCTAGTTAAGGATTTAATTTCTTTAACTATTATTTTTTTAATTAATTTAAACACAACTTATATATAATTTAATTGATATAATAATATCATGGAGTATGAAGCTTACAAGATGCGGGGAGTTATTTTTGATAACAGGTATCGGCTTGAAAGAAAAAAAGTGTCACTTGAAAGTGGGATATCAACTTATGAATTTGTAGTTCATGATATTGGACACAATGCGCTGGATATTTCAGGATTTTTCAGATATGGTGAAATTGTTGGTTCATCCGGATCAATTGAAGACCAATTGCATGATATTATTGCTGGTCGAACGAATAATGCCTCAGTTTTGAAAAGGGTGGCGGATGAAAGAAAACACTACATCTATGATGAAAAAGTCTATTTGGGTGTGGATGGTTATGAATATACATTTAAAATTGATGGTATTGGTCCTCAAGCCGTTAAAATTTCTATTCCAGTAACGTATGATGAAATTGCATCTTCAAACAAACCTTTGGAAAGCATGCTGAGAGATATAATTAATAATTTATATTCCTCTTCATTAAATAATGAAATGCTGATTAATGAAATCCGTGAAAAATGGGAAACAGAAGAGGCAGATAAACAAAAAATACATGAAATGGTCTTAAAAGAAGAGGAAATTAAGCGTCAAAAACAAAAAGAACTTGAAGACTTTTTAAATTCATGATGGTGGTTAATGAATTTTTTTTGACTCATTTGATTTTTCTATTTCTTTTTTTAAATGTTGTTTTGACATATATTTCAAGTGTAAAAATTTTAAAAAATTATTTTTTTACTCAATTACCCGATTGTTTGAATGTATATTTTCTCCATTGTCATTGAAATAATAATCTTTATTGATATCGTATGTGTCTCCTGATTTGAGATTTTCAATATCATACTTTAACTCTTCAAAAGTTCCTGGTTGGAGATTTTCATTAGTATTATTGGAGTCATCAAAGTTGTCGGTGAGGGGTTGGTATTCGTTTATGGGCGTGGTGTCATTAAACGTGGTGGGGTCGGTAGGTTTGTGGTTTATGTCGCTTGCAGAAGCGCACGAGAGGCTCAGCAAAAAACATAATCCTGTCACAATTGTTATCATATATTTTATTTTAGTCATTTTTATTTTTTTTACCTCTTATAATTTGATATAGATTTTTATAAAATCTATGTTTTTGTCTATTAATTCAACACTATTTAAATCTTTTTGCAAGCAAGTACTTGCTTATATAATTTTTCACTAATAAAATTATAATAATGTTCAATATTAATAATAATCACTAAATTATTTTTAGTTTTTTTAAAATTCAGTAAACAATTATAAATGCAGGATATTTTAAATAAAATCGCTGTAAAAATATGTTCAGTTTTATTATTATTATTTGAAATTTTAAATACTAAAACAATTAAAATTTAAAATAGAAATAAAAATTGCTATTTAAAACTTTTTTTTGATGATAGCAAAATTTGAATTATATTATAATTCTCCGAACCATGGGTCTGATGAATTGCCTATGGATATGGAAATAAGGAAATGACATCATGACTGTAGAAATCGACCAAAAAAAATTAACAATTAAGGAAAAATTTAGAAAAACATTTTCATTATCGGAAGATTCAGCCACAAACGAGGAGATTCGCCAACGCCTTCTTGACGGGGGAAAAGTTACGGGAACGAACATGTGTGTACTTGTATGTGCAATGATAATTGCGTCTGTAGGTCTTAATGTGAGTTCAACTGCAGTAATTATTGGTGCTATGTTGGTTTCACCAATAATGGGAAGTATTCTTGCTTCAGCATATGCCAGTGTATCTGGAGATTATTCTCTTCTTCGAAAACATGCTACAGGTTTCGGATTGCAGATTTTAATCAGTGTTACTGCTGCATCCATTTATTTCTTACTTTCTCCGGTTAAGGAGCCGACTGTAGAACTTATAGCGAGAACATCTCCAACTTTCTTTGATGTGCTTATCGCATTTTTCGGTGGACTTGCAGGAATCATTGGACAAACAAGAGAAGACAAAACAAACACTGTTATTCCGGGTGTTGCAATTGCAACTGCATTGATGCCTCCGCTATGTACCTGTGGATATGCTATTGCAAACGGAAGATTGGATATGCTTCTTGGTGCAGGATATCTCTTTATCCTCAATTCATATTTCATTTTCCTGTCTGCGGCAATAATCTTGTCTATTTTGAAAATCCCGAAAATGAAGGAATTGACCAAAAAAGAATGGATAGTTCGCCGTTTCAAAATGGTTCGTAATACTATTATAATCGCGATACCTAGTATAGTTGCGCTTTACTATATGGTCCATTAATTAAAAATAACTCGGCAATGGTTTGGTAAGGTGGTTAAGTGATTATCGATCACTTAACAATTCACCGGCCACCCCAATACTTTCTTTAGGGTATGCCTGAACTAAGACGGTTATTGCATCAATTGGCAAGCCATATGCTTCAGCAACAGTCTCAGATACTTTTTTTACCATTTCTCTTTTTTTCTCAACACTAATTCCATCGTTTCCAGCAATTGTTATTACAGGCATTTTTTCATCCTCCAATTAATTATATTAAAAAGCATATATAAAAACTAATACTAAAAGGAGACATGATTATGCTTGGTGAAAACGAACTTGTTAAAATTTTCCCGGATTTTGCGGATTTGGTCCAGCCTTCAGGTATTGATTTGGAATTGGATAAAATCTATAAACAGACCTCCGGTGGTTCTTTGATTGACAACGAAAAAAATTTGCCTGAATTGGAAGAGCTTGACGGCCCGATTTATACTTTAAAGCCGCACACAGCTTATCTGGCCAGCATCAAAAGGAAAGTTAAAATCCCAAAAGGATATACTATGCTCTACCTTCCACGGTCAACCCTTTTGAGGTCTTTCATTTCTGTTCAGACTGCTGTCGGAGACCCTGGATTTTATGGAACCTTGATGTTCATGATTTATAATCATGGGGATTTTGAATATAAGATTAAATCCGGAGACAGAATAGCTCAGGCTGTTGTTTTTGAAGTTGAAGGCTCTGGCGAATACAACGGTTCATATCAGGAGATAGAATAACATGAATGTGGCTGAAAGACTGGTTGAAATCCTTGAGGAAAATAACATTACCCATATCTTTGGAATTCCCGGAGACCAGATAATGCCTATGTACAAGGCATTATCCCAATCATCTATTAATCATGTCCTTACAAAGCATGAACAGGCTGCAGCTCATGCTGCGGATGCATTTACAAGAACTTCCGATAGCGTCGGTGTTTGTATGGCGACTGCTGCAGGAGGGGCCCTAAATCTTGTTATGGGTGTTGCGGCAGCATATAAGGATAATATTCCCATGCTTATTTTAACAGGGGATAATGACCTTGAAATGAGGGATAAAAATGTCTTTCAGTCTTTGCCTCTGAGGGATGTTTTTTCAAATATTACTCAGGAAAATTATTCTCCTTTAAACGGTTCTGAAGCTGTTTATGCACTTAAGGCAGCATTATATGGACTTAAAAACAATCCAAAAGGACCAATTCACATAAATCTCTCACATGATGTTTTGATGAGTGAAGATTTTATGGACGTTGATTTGTGCTATTTGTGTGAAAGCGATTTGTCAAGCCTTGATGATGCCCAAAAGTTGATTCTGGAATCTGAAAAGCCATTATTCGTGCTGGGTGCAGGAGCAATCTCACAGGCTGAAAACATTAAAATGCTTGCCGATACATATCAGATTCCTGTAACAACCACTTTTAACGGACGAGGAATTATCTCTGAAGATGATCCGATTAATTTGGGTATTGTCGGCATTAGGGCGACTCCAAGGGCCGGAAAGGCAATTGAAGAATCTGACTGTATCATCGCATTGGGGTCAATTGCAAGTGAAAGAACCTTTCCAAACATTGATGAGGATAAGTTTATTCATGTCAACATTAATAGGGACGTTCTGAAAGGAAAATATCAAATTCAGGGCACTGTTGAAGACGTAATCATGAATCTGGAATTTAAAAAGGTAAATTGGCTGGATGAATTACTGGCTATTGATAATACTGTAACTGTTGAAGGGGTTGATGATGAATTAAAGCCTCAGGCAGCTATTAAAAGAATTTTGGAATGCTTTGAAGATGAAATAATAGCTTCCGATGCAGGGTCACACACCACATGGACTACATTGCTTTACAGGGCAAAAAAACCCAACAATTTCCTGTTTCCTGCAGCTACTGCTCCAATGGGATATGGGCTGCCGGCAGGAATCGGAGCTTCAATCGCTACCGGAAGCAGGGTTGTTGTCATAAACGGTGACGGTGACATTCAAATGAACATACAGGAGTTTGCCACTTTAAAGGAGAATAATCTTGATGTTATTGTATTCATTTTGAATAATTCTGAGTATGGAATCATAAGGCAATGGCAGGAGGATTTCTATGATATGGAGCATTATCAGACTGATTTGGAAAATCCGGACTTTGTAAAGCTTGCCGCCGCTTATGGAATTGATGCGGTTCAGGTCAATACATTGGATGATTTGGAATTTCTGCTTGAAAAAGATTTGAAAGGACCTTTGGTTGTTGAAATTATGGTGGACAAGGAAAATATTCCTCTTCCAAATTAATTTTTAACTACTTTAAGTTATAAAGTTAAGGATTCATATTTTATCGACCGTATATCTGTTGGTAAGTATTTATACATTTTTTATTGCTTTTTTTTGATGTTTGCAAGTACTTGCTTGCGAATAACTTTATATGCTTTTAAATAAAACTATATAATATATTGTGTGTAATATTTATCTTACATAATTAATATGGATAATAATTTCACACAATCTTTTGACATAATTTCGGTACGGCTTATGTTGGATTGTTGGTATAGATTCATAAGGTGTTGATTTATTTTCTTCTGGAATATTATTGATAATCCTTATTTTTCTGTTTAACTGGTAAATTATTAAATTAAATTAATTTTTAATTTGCCTTTCTGGAATTGTGGTGGAATTGATTCTAATGTATATGTGAGGATATTTTTTTATGTTTGGAAAGAATGAGGTTATGCTGGTATTGTTGTGTTGTTTGTTCTTTTTCAGTATGTCCTGTGTTTGTGCAGGGGATAGTGATAATGTCACAGTAGTTGATTTTCATGTTAATGATGTTTCTGTTGCTGGGCTAAATCCGAAGGGTACTTTTGCTGATCTTCAAAATGAAATTAATAATGCTAAATATGGGTCTGTTTTGGATTTGAATCGAGATTATTATGCTAATGGCGGTTCTACAATTCAATTGGATAAGGATTTAATTATTGATGGTCATGGCCATACTCTTGATTGTGAGAAAGTTTGCAGTGCTTTCCATTCAGTTAGGGGAAATTTTGTTTTAAGGAATCTCAATATCATTAATGGATATAGTAAAGATTGTGGTGGTGCTGTTTATGTTTGTGGGGATACTGATCGATGCCCGTCTTTTATAAATTGTACTTTTAGCAATAATGAGGCATTAAATAATGGTGGAGCAATTTCTAATCAAGGACAGAGAGTAATTTTATATTCTTACGAATTTTCATATTACCCGATTGATGTTAAAAATTGTAAATTTATTAATAATGTGGCAAAGAATAGTGGCGGTGCAATAGAAAGTATGGGGACTTTAACGGTTTATAATTCTTTATTCGAATCTAATTCTGCAGAAAATAATTGCGGTGCAATATCCAGTATTTTTAATGCAGATATACATGATTCTTCATTCTATAGGAATGTTGCTAAAGATGGTGGTGCGGGAGCTGTTTGTAGTAAGTTCCTATATTTGGAAAGATGTTTATTTTCTGAGAATTCTGCTGATGAAGATGGTGGTGCAGTTGATGTTACGACTTTAGAATATGCTAATTGTACATTTAAGAGTAATTCTGCAGGAGAGTCTGGTGGCGCAATTTATGCAGAGAATATAAATAGTTTTGGCAGTGATACTTCTTTTTTCATTAATAACGTGGCAAGTGATGGAAGTGGTGGAGCCATTTATTCCGATAGTGTGTATATAAAAACAGATACCATATTTTCCGGAAACCATGCTTATGTTGATGGTGGTGCAATTTATGCTGCTGCATCAGGTGCTGTTGTTAATAATTGTTTATTCGAATATAATGTAGCTGAAGGATCTTGGGCCAGTCAGTGTTGTGGTGGAGCAATACGCGGAAAATGTGTGATTTCTGAAAATTGTATATATAGAAAAAATTATGCCTATGATTATGGTGGTGCAATTTATGCAGAATCATTAGTTCTTGAAGGATTTTCTTGTTTTGAAGATAATACGGCATATGATAATTGTGGTGGTGCAATTTATACAAATATACTTTCTGTTTTATATATGAATTGTATACGTGATGCAGAATTCAGCGGTAATTCTGCAGGTGAAGATGGTGGAGCAATATATATTAATGATGAATGCTGGGTTACTTTCTCAAATTGTGTATTTAATAATAATCATTGTGGTGATGAAGGTGGTGCCATTTATTTGGATTCCGCCAGTTCTCATTTAACCTTGGTTAATAATGTTTTTAAAGGAAATAACGCTGGTAATCAAGGACACTGTGTATTTAATTGTGGTAATTATGATATGATATATAATAATTTTTGGGATGAAAATCCTTCTTCCAGCAATAATCAGTTAATTGAATGGAAATTTTGGACATCAAATGAACATCATATCGATAGCAATCCTTCTAATATTGATTTTAGTGTAGTTAATAGTATACAATTTCTTGCTAATAAGTTTGATTTGTATTCTCATGTAAGTGATTCATCCAATATTATTAAGGTTAGCAATATTGATTCTGATGTATCAGTATATGATGATGGTGTTGATTTAATATCTATTGAGAATATTATTGATAATTCTGAGTTGAGGGTGTTTTCTGCTACAAGTTATTTTAACTTTCGTGTAAATTGTGAAGATTATTTTTATAATAGTGGTGTGATTAGTTATGATATTTAATTCTAGAAAAAGTTTGTTTTTTGTTGGTTTAATGTTTTTTACTTTATTAGTCAGTTTTGGTAGTGTTTGTGCTGCTGATACTAATAATACGGATAATGATGATATTGATGTAGTTAATACGGCTGATGTTTCTGTTTGTGTTAATGGTAGTTTTGATGATTTGAAAGCAGATATTGGAAATCTTAGTCCCGGTGATGTTTTTGATGTGAGCCGTGATTATGTTTTTGAGCGTGATGATATGCACGGTAATGGAGGCATTGTTATTGGTGTTGATAATGTGACTATTAATGGTAATGGTCATGTTATTGACGGTAATTTTAGATCCGCTTTGTTTAAGGTGACTGGTGATAATGTTAAGATTTTTAATTTGACTTTTGTTAATTCTTTGTATCATGGTTTTTATAATATTTTAGAGCATGATAGTTATGGTAATTGGATTACTGATATGGTATTGGGTCAACGTGTTTCTGTTATGTATACTGATGATGTGAGTCCTGTTTGTTGGTTGGGTGATAATGGTTTGATTGGTGATTGTGTTTTTTCATCTAACGGTGCATTAAATGGTGGTGCTCTTACTTGGATGGGTAATAATGGTGTAATTAATAATACGTTATTTGTTAATAATACTGCACGTGGTGTTGGTGGTGCTGTTTATATGGGTGGTATGAACAATACTATTGCTAATACGACTTTTGTTAATTCATCTTCTTTATTGTCTTGTGAGGCTATTTATTTTGACCGCAGGCATGGTGATTATATTTTATCTAATGTGGATTTTAATCAGGATGTTTGGGTTATTGATGGTGTTTATAGTGGTATTGATGTTGATTATTTGAAGTATGCTTATTATTCTCAGGTGGGAGATAAGTGGATTAATCTTATTCCTCTTCTTTATCAGTCTATTGTTAATAATGATGTATCATATTTTGATAGTGAGACTTATTGTATTGCTAGAAATGATAATTTCAATGATACCGGTTATGGTTCAGTTTTTACTTTGAGTATTTTGACTGATTTTAATCGTGATAATATTGTTTATCAAAAGGATTATCTTTTTATTAATGCTACTTTTAATAGTGCTTTTTCATCTTTATTGGGTGATAGTTTTATCAATAATTTTGCTGTTGTTAAAAATGTTTATGTTAATGATTTGGGGGCATATGAAAATCTTTGTAAAGCTGATGTTTATGGTCTTGTTACTAATACTGAGTCTATGAACATTATTCGTCAGGAGTTTATTTGGAATGCAAAAAATTTACTTTCTCCGTTTACTTTTTGTTTGAATGTTTCTTTTGCTCCGGGTGCTGTTTTTAACTCAAATAGTGCATTTGATGTGGGCAATTATTTTAATGTGATTAATATTGCCGGTAATGGTGCTAGGATTCAGGCTTCTACTGCTAAGGATGATGAGTACACTTGGATTACAAATGATTATAAGTCTTATTCTATTTCTAATCTGGTTATTGATGGTTTTAATCATGGTATTTTTAATTATGGTATGTGTATCCTGGATAATGTGACTTTTGAGAATAATCATATTGTTTTTTCTTTTGCTAGGAAGGATTGGGGTGCCGCTATTTTGAATGTAGGTACTTGTATATGTTATAATTGTACTTTTGCCAATAATATTGCTAATAGTGGTGGTGCTATTTATAATCAGGGCAGGTTGACTATTGAGAATTGTAGTTTTTATAGTAACGATGTTGAGCCGAGTTTCTTTAATTCCATTGGTATTACTGCTGGTGGTGTTGGTGTTGATATCTGTAATTTGCAGGGTAAAGGTGTAGTGTATGCTGCTCAGAAGATCGATTATGCTGATGTTACAGGTTTTGATGTGCTTGAGATTGCAGCTGTTAGTGCAGCGAGTGTTGCTTTGTCTTTTGTTGCTGGTGTAGGTATTGGTTATGCTGTTGGTTCTGTTAAAGTGGGTGCTGTTGTCGGTGGTGTTGTCGGTGCCTGTATTGGTGCTATTGGTTCTTTGGTTGTTTGTTATAATGTTATGGATGCGACTTTTAATGATTTGAAGTTTAGTTTGTTGTTGATGGGCGGATCCATGACTGCAGGTGCAATCGGGGGAGCACTTGGTGGTCTCATAGCACAAGTGGGTAATTATGTTCCTGAGTATGCTGAAGCCAGTGAAGGTCCAATTGAATATTCTGGTGAGGATGTAAAAAATCTGCGCATGGAC
>ONIK01000040.1 GCA_900317865.1 uncultured Methanobrevibacter sp.
GGTTTCATGAATACTTTAGAAACATTAACTACAAAACCACACATAAGATATCAAAAATTATCGAAAAAAAATAAGAGGATATTGATAATCCACATTTACAGAAAATAGTGATTATAAAGTTACATCCAAATTAGAAAGAGAACATCACAAGATTTCACCCAGAACACATTATAATGAAATCACATGAAACCCAAATATACAACACAAACTAACACCATATTTTTTTACCAAACCTCCCTCACTAAAAAAATATATATTGAAAAGTGTAAAAAATCATCCAAAAACCTGGAAAGAATATATTTACACATTTCAATTAAACAATACCTCATGCAGTTGCATAAACATGACCATTAATAAGCATTTTCGAATATGAAGGCAACTTCACAGGAAAACCAGAACCTTTAAGAGGCTCTTTAAAAAGAAGATTACCCCTAATATCATGAACATAACCATCATAATCAACACGAATAAATTTTGAATCAATTAACTTACCATCAAAACGATAATACTTAACACCCACTTCATACTTATCACCTATAAGATGAGAATAAAGCCTATTACCATCAACATCACGAACAGTACCCTCTTCAGTTACAATAACTTTATCACAAGGGGCTAAAATCCCATTAGCATAATAATACATCTGTTCAGGAACAAACTTAGTCTCAGGCACCTTATTCAAATCATTATAATAACACCTACCATATTTATCAACTGCAAACCTACCATTAAAAGCCATATATTCCAAATCTTGACCAAGAATAGCCTTTCCATCAGCATTATAATAAACATCATCAGGTTTACAATTAACACCACCCACCATGACACAATTTCCAGGTTTCTGATCATTAATATAATACTCTTTAGTAACAATAAAGTTTCCATTCTTATATGCCACATAAGTATTGTGTTCTTTACTAAATTCAAACTGTAAAAGAACCCGTTCATCCACATTATTTTTTACATTTTTAGAATCATACTTTACAATATAATTTTTATATTTAAAACTGATATCCTTAATACTATCCATATCCACAGAAATCTCATGAGGTGAAGGATCCACACAATCAAAATCAAAATACTTATCATCCAATTTAATATTTAAAGACATAATATAATTTTTAATATTATTTAACAGAACTTCCACAACATTGCCATCATTTAAAAAACCCTTTTTATTCAAATCATTATTTAAAAGTTTCATTATATAATTATAAATACTTGAATAATATGCTAAAATATAAGGAGAAGATGCACTACCATACTTTCCAACCAACTTTAAAATCTCCTTTACAGTCCCCATTTCCCCAGAAATGGCTCCCAGATGATTTAAATTTATTGCTATTGAAGAATGCATACAACGCACCAAAGAACAACAATATTGAGTATTTGAATATTTCAAAACAAAATTTACATCAAATATCTCACCAGCATCTACCTTACTTCTAACATCAAAGGAATGACTAGAAACACAATAAGCCTCTTTAATAATATAAAACATTTTAATCAATTCCTGTGCAGACTCATCAGTATTATTATTAACCAAATATGAAACATAATATGTCCAATAACTCAAATAAAAGCCATTTTTCACAAAAATATCCTGTGATGCAGCAATATGCATACCATCAAATACTCTATAATATCTATTTAAACACTTAATAACCAAATCACCCAATTGCCACTTATTTAACTTAGAAATATCCACATCAGCAAAGCAATTATTAAGACTATCAATACTCCATATCTTATAATATAAATCAACTAACAGAGAAAAATCCTTTTGAGTAATCTTATCAAGATTCATATTTTTATACTTATCAATAGCCTTCAAAGTATTCTGATCCACAACATTACATTTCTGAATCATATTCTCACAATCCTTCAATAACTCACTGCAAATAACAGAAATATCAGAATTATAACAAGAATAAACATCACTCCGAAACGCACTTGAAAAACTTTGATCATGTTTTAATTTATCAATAATGATTGACTTCTGATTTGACATTATCTTAGAATTATCCCTATAAGAACCTAACATATCAAAAATAGATGAATATGCATCATAAAACTGATTATCATTTAATTGTTTAATTGAACTCAACCCAATATCATCAACAGAATTAACTTTTTTAAAGAACTTATTTACAATCATAACATATAAATCATGATTATATAACTTTAAAAGCATTAAATCATTATAAAATAACCTCTGATATTTTTCATTAATACGAATATTTTTAGAAAACAACAATGGTGTATTAAAAATACCATCTAAAACATTAGTATAATTCTTTAAACCCACATTAACATCCATCACAGGAACACCACCACGAGTTATAACAACTTGCTTATACTCAGAACAATCACCTTCATTAAAAGGAACAAGTTTAGGAGCATTAAGATTAACATCAGGATTAACCGCAGGGACATTAGGATTTACCTTAGGAATACGTATTTTATAGGAATAGGAATCCCAATCGAAAACTAAATTATGATCATTAATATAATTAAGTATTTCATTTGAAACCCAAGTATACAAATCACTATACTTAACATTACCATTATTGGTGTAAACCTGCAAAACACCACCAACAAAAGTACCATTTAAGCTTTTTATATCAGATAAGTCTCCTATATTATATTTAACTTTCAAATTATCGATTAAATCATTATAACCATCAGGACAAACTTCACTCCATTTAACAACTTTATAATACAAACGTAACACATCAAAATCATCAATAGAATAATTCTTATCTTCCTTCAAAGTCTTATAAAACACACCCAATTTATTAAAATCAACAGAAACATCCTTAAATATTTTATCAACATTTATTTTTACAGCACCTTTAGAAACAATTTCATTATATTTTTCAAAAATGAAAGGCATGCCTTTTTCATTATGAAATGCATCCACATCAAAACCATTAATTGTTAAAGGCGGTGCTAAAGTTAGTCTTAAATTAAAAGCATACTGTGAAATAAATAAATTAAACTGATTATAATCAAAAGTTTTATTTTGTGAAAATGCTTGTTTAATATCCATTAAAACATTCTCCAAAATTTCAATATAATTTAAAAATTCATATATACCAATTAATTTATCTTTAGCATTTTTATCAAATTTAACAATACCATCAACATAATTTGCAAACTCAACATAATTAGATTTAACAACACATCTTAAATCATCATATTTCCCTTTATCAAACTTATTTAATAATTCAACATTCTGTTTTAATAAGTCCGCCATTTTTTGAGCAGATAAAGATTTAAACATATCCATATCATTTAAACCACACATTTCAAAAGGACTCTCCATAAAGATTAAACGGAACATAATGCCTAAATATCTACAAAATTTTTGAGTGTAATTCATACCTAAAGCCCCTTTAGATGAAATGACATCATTATACATTTTTGAATTGTGCTCAAACATTTCATGATCATATTTGTCCAAGTAATTAAAGATATTAATAAAAAGATTATAATAATAATCTGTGATATTCTGTATTTCCATAGGAGACCATTGATTATATAAATCAATAAAGACAGGATCAAATGTTTTAGCATTTTTAATAAATCTAGAACTTTCATCTTGCAATAATCCATCATTATCCCTAAATTCAGATAATCTATCAAAAATCTTATTATATGCATCTTTTAAACTCACAATACGCTCATCATTAGGAACATGATTCTTATAAAAATTACTCATCCACTCATTGAATGAAGCAGCATGGAATATTGTTGACATAATTTCATTATATAAACCATTATCAATATTCCTTAAAGCATCTAAATCATTTTTCATTATCTGTCTAAGAGACTCAACACTCATAATTTTATTAAAATGCATTTTAAAGTTAAAAACATTATTATAAGGATTATTTGTATCTTTAACTCCAATATGATTCTTATATAATTCTGAAAAATATGATTTAACTAAATTCTTCTCATCGAAAACCAAATCATGACTCTTAATATACTTAATTATTTCATTTGAAACCCAAGTATACAAATCACAATAATTAACACGATTACCATTACCAGTATAAACGTATAAAACACCATCAGCATAAATACCTTTTAAATTATCTGAAGAACCAATACCATATTTAACTTTCAAATTATCCATTAAAGACCTATAACCATAAGGACAAGATTGATTCCATTTATATAATTTATAACTTAAACGCAACACATCAAGATCACAAATAGAATATTCTTTATTTGGCACCAAACCAGTATAAAATGCATTTAATTTCCTATTATCAATACTATTATCATTGAAAAGCTTATCAAGATCCATCTTATAGCCTTTAGAAACAAATTCATTATATTTCTCAACAAGGAAAGGAATCCATTTTTCCTGAGTAACTGGAGGTACATTAATATTATCTATATTCACCCATAAGCAGATTATTTAATGATTCATGATATTTTAATGTATCAAATATTGAAATTAATTTAGATTTAGCATCATTATCAAATTTAATAATACCATCAATATAATAATTGAAATCAACGAAATCTGATTTAAGAATATTCCTAAATGTATCATACGTACCTCGAGCAAATTTAAAAATTAATTCTGCACGTTGTTTTAAATAATCACCCATATCATTTTCAGATAACTTAATAAATTCCTTTTCATCAATTAACGGATCCACACAAGAAAACTCCCTAAATATCAGCTTAAATGCATACAGAACATCACCTAAAAAGGCACTATCATAATTATTACCAATAGCAAACCTAGAAGCAACAACCTTATTAAAACTACCCTTATATTTATCATAACATTTAGAATCATACTTTTCTAAGAAATTAAATAATTTAACTAAATTATCATAATAATACTCACAAATAGCATTTAATTCACCCTGATTCCACTCACCATCTACATAATCACCTTCAAGGATCGCGTTAAATTTAGCATTTTGAACAAATCTGGAACTTTCACTATTTAATAACTCACCATTATCCCTATATTCAGACAACATATCAAAAATCCTATTATAAATACTCTTAAAGACAATAACCTTATATTCCTCAGATTTAGACCCAATATCATCTACCAATTCATTAAATGTTTTACCAAACAAAACAGAAGAAATAACTTTATTATACAAATTGAAATCAATAACCTTTAAAGCATTTAAATCCTTATCAATTAATTTAAGGAGCATACCTGGAATACTAAGCTTGTTAAAATGATTTTTATAATTAAAAATATTATTATAAGGATTTAAATCTTTCACTTCAAGATGACTATTATAAAAATTCCGCATATAATAATTAGAATCATTAATTAAATTTTGTTTCACATTTAAATAATCACTAACAAAACGTATAATATCATCACGAGTCTTATCAACACCATTATGAGAAACATAAGCTTTTAAATCACCATTTAAAAGATTACTTAAAACATGACCCGCAGTATCCGGATATTTACTATTAAATGCATTCCATGAACCCAACAATTCCATATAACCATCAATAGTACAAATTTCTAAATCATTAGATATAATAGTTTTATTTTCCATGATCTGCTTAATATCCATAAATTTCGAAATATCGTCAACATTATTCCTTTTAATTTGTTTTTCACCAGAATTATCCTTATTATTAACATTTACTTTTACAAGATACTTAGAAACAAAATTCATAATATCCTCACGAGTCTTATCAACACCATGTTCAGAAACATAAGCCTCCAAATCACCACCTAAAAGATTATCCAAAACAATTTTTGCAGACTCAGGATACTTTTCATCAAATTTCTCCCATGAAGCAAGCAAAACACCATAACCCGGCTCTAATTCAATAACATTAACAACATTATTTACACCAACACCATCAACAATAATCGCCTTAATATCATCAAATACATTATTATCAATACCGCCAATATTCTTAACTTGAACATCAGGAATATTAATTAAATTCATAATATACTCATAAACCAAAATCTGAGCACTAGACAGACCATATTTATTAAGAAACGCACCAATATCGCCTTTAAATAAATTCTTATTAACAGATTTTCCAATATCCGGATAAACTTTCACAATCTCATCCCAAGAACCATAAAAAGATGCAAAAACAGATTTAGATTTTGATACATCCTTAGAAACATATTTACCATTAAATATAATATCTGAAATACGGGATAATTTATCAAGTACATCCACACGACCATCTGAATAAATTTTATATTTAAACTGCATAACCCTATTCATCAAATAAGCAACCGTATCATCAATAGGATGATTACCCACAAGATAATTATATAAATCAACATTAAGCAGCATAACCTCTTCAGTACCAACATTAGAATACTTACCCAAAACCAAAAGAACATCAATTAAACAATCCCTAGTCGGATTATCCCGATACAATTCCTTAACGGAATCATAAACATCCAAAGCATCAATAATATCACCATATTGACCTGGAGATTTTTTAAGTGAATCCACATAAAGAGGCAAATTCTTAATCTTTTGATTATGGATATAATTACAAATCATCAAAGAATCATAAACAGATTTAAATTCTTTAAACAAATTGATTAATTCCATTCTAGACGCCTTAGTACCAAGTTTAACAAGATTTAACACTTTAGCATGCGCATAACTTAAATATATTCTATCATCAGAAATTTTAAAATTATGAAGCCTATTAATAAATTTAGAATCTTCACCACTTAAAAGAATAATTTTAGCCAAATTATTAATAATCAACTTACCTAAAGCCTCATCATTTAACTCATCCAAATTAACATTACCTAAATAAATAGCCTTATCATTAAGCAACCATAAACTCTGATAAATGAAAACCAAATCCTTAAACGTTTTATTATCAAGATTTTTAAAACCATCAATAGGTAACTCATTAAATTTATTAATAAGATTACCCACCTTATCTTCACCCAAAGCCTTAATCATTTTAAATGATTCTTTAAACAAATATTCACATATAAAAGCACGATCAATATTATTTAAGGCAGTATACTGATAGACATCCAATATCTTATAATATAAATCATTAAAATCCATTAAATCATCATTTAAAATAGAAATATCACTCCTATACATAATATTATTAACAAGCACAGTACCCTCTGAGTTGTTTACGTCATTATTATTCCTATAGTTACCCAACTTATTAAAAATATACATATATAAAGCATACGCTTTAGTTGAACCTAAAGACTCTAAAGCATTCACCCAACCATCAAAATCATTAATTTTTTGATTATTAAATGAATTTTTTAATATAGCATTATAAAAACTAGGATTAATCATTTTCAATACCAATAAATCTTTAGCAAATAACTGATACTCATTAACAGAAAGCTCACCATATTTTTTTGGATTAAAGAAATTAGGCAAATTAAATATTAAATTATACACATTAGCCCTTTTATACAAACCAACATCAAAATTCTGATCAGAATAACTCATAAATATTTTATTCAAATTTTTAACAAAGATATTATAAAATCTAACACAATCATCCAAAGAAGTTTCATTAGACAAACGATTAAGTATTTCATCATAAGTTGAAACAACCTTCTTCAACAAAATATTATAAGCAGAAGGATACTTAAGCCTGATTGCATTACAATAATCTTCCGCATTATAATAAGCCTCTTTAATCAATAAAACAACCTTATCCTTAGAACGATAATCAGTAGACTGCTTAACAACAACATCCACATAATTATTACCCTGTTGATAATTATTAACATCAATCTTTAAATAATCCTTAATACAATCAATAATCCAATCTCGAACAGTAAATGCATCATATTTATTCATAAGACCAATTAAATCGCCCTTAATTAAAGTTCTATCAACATAAAATGCAATATCAGGGAAAAGTTCCTTAATTTTTTCCCAAGATCCATACACTTCCCCATCCATACTATTAGAAAAGTTTAATTCCCCATTAAACTTATAAGACTTATCAAATAAAATATTTGAACTTTTAATGAATTTATGATAATTCCCAGCATTAGGATAAGAATTAATTTTATCCTCAAACAACATAACCCTATTATCCATAAATTCTTTAATCTTAGTTAAATCCTTCTCTTCAGCCAAATAATTATGAATATCAGTGTAAAAGAGCAAAACATCCTTAGTATAAACATTTACATAACGAGACAAAATTTCATCACACCAATAATTATATACACTCTCATTTATAAGATCATCTCTCATCATTCCAGAAATAATAGATTGTACACCAGATACGATATTAGGAATCATAAACTTATACATATTAGGATATTTTAATAGCATATCCACATCATATTTTAAAAAATGATTTTGAATCGAAGCAACCTTAATAGGTGATATATGCCCCCATACAACAAGATAATCATATCCATCTTTAACATACTTAAATAAATCAAGTAATTCCGCTCTAGCCTCTAAAGTATTTTGTTTCATAAGTATTGAAACTTTAACCTGAATATAACTCAAATGTAACTCTTCAGTATTAGTCCACAAAGTAGGGAACCTATGCTGAAGCCTAGTATCAACAAAACCAATAAGGAGAATCCTAGCCATATTATCAATAATCAACTTACCCAATTCATCATTACTTAAATCATTCGGATTAACACCATCCAAAGGATTAACCACACTAGGATTAGACCACAAATCATAATATAAATCTATTATCTTATCAAAGTCCTTTTTACTAATCTTTTCTAAGTCAACATTACTTAACCTATCATATATCTCCTTATTCATTGAAAGATTAAAACCATCCGTATCTTTTTGTCCCTCATAAGAAAAAATCATCTTTTTACATTCTTTTAATAAAGATTTACAAAGAAGTGCACGATTAGTTTCATCTAAAACAGAATAACAATCCAATTTAGGATAAACATCCGCCCTATACTTAACCATATTAAAAATCACAGTATTTTCATTAGAACATATAACAGTATTATTCCTATAATCACCCAACCTCTTGAAAATATTCATATATACATCATACACATTTTTATCATTGAAATAATCCTCAAAACTGTTAAAATCATTAAATTTGAAACCCTTAAATTCAAACATTAAAACAACATTATACAAACTAGGATTTACCAATTTTAAAATAAGAAGATTCTCATATAATAACTTAATGGAATGAGACTTTTTCATTGATTTGATTAATTTAGGCACATTAAACATATAATCATACAAATTAGATTTTTCATCACAATTAATCGAAACCTCCCTTACATCAGATAAACCACCATCAACACCAGCAAATAAATCATTTAAATCCCGAATAAACTTATTATAAGCAGTTAAATAAACAGCAGTATAATTTTGATTATTAATTTTCTTATTAAAATTATCAAAAAGCATATTTACTTTATCAAGTAACTTATTAGCCTCATCACCATCAAAAAATGATAAAATATAATCTTTCGCCTTATCCCTAGCCTCTGTAGCAAATTCCACAATATCCGGCTTACTTGCATTTCCACCACCATTAGTAGCAGTGAAAACAATATTAACATTATGAACCTTACCCTTTGGAACTTTATTAATCAAACTGAATTCCTTTTTAAGACCAATATAACACTCCATTAACTCCTTTAAATCTTTATCAGAATACTTCTTTTCAGAAGAAATTTTATTTTTCAACTTCAAAAATCTATCATTATACTTTTTAAAATTACCCGAAAGCGAAATATTATTATTATTCAAAGAATCAGACATATCACTAACATCACGAGATAAACTATTCACAAAAGTTTGAGCATTACAATCCCTAATAAAACTATTCCACAACATTAAACACTCATTATAAATAGATTCCCAATTGTTAACAAAACTCGAATGCCTATCATCAAATAAAGAAGGAATAAAACGAGAATTTGACCAAACTTGACGATTAAATAATTCAAGATTCCCTCTTAAATTATCAGGCAACTGATTGAAAGAAATAGAAGAACTAATCACATTATACAAATCATAGAAATTATTCATGAGATTAATCACCCTCACAATATGACTTTCATTATTATAATGAACATTTTCATATGGAAGTATAAGAATCACCTGACCAGCAAAATAAGTCTCATGTACATGCCTATACAAAACAGTATTACGGAAATCAAACTGATTATCATTCTGATTAGCATTAGCATCATTAATAATGTTATGTGTATTAGTATTAATCTCATCACCACTATCCTCATCAAAATTAGGAATATCATTCTCATCTTCATTAATAATGTTATCCCCATCATCCAGATTATTAATAAGATTATTAGGATCCTGATTATTAATAAGATTATTAGGATCCTGATTATTAATATTATGACTATTTATTAACTCCATAACCCTATTATAAGTACTATCAATAGAATAATACAAATCCAACCAATCATTAACATTAGTATTAGTATTATAATACAAATCAAAAATACTGAAATACTCATCAAAAAGTGACAAATAAGGAGTTGTATGAGGAGACATCACAACAATACGCAAATAATTCGCAACAGTATTTTGAATAACCGGAATCTGCATCAGAGGATCAGCAAATATTACACCAGGCCTAGGATCAAAAAACTCAGTAATACGATTAATAATACCATCTAAACTAATTTTATTAGCACCCGGATTAATCGGATCAGGATTAATAATATTATTCGGATTAATATTATTAGGATTCTGATTAGGATTCAAATTAGGATTCCTATTAGGATTAACATTAGGATTAACATTAGGATTCCTATTAGGATTAACATTAGGATTCTGATTCTGATTAGGATTCTGATTCTGCTCAGGATTCAAATTCTGATTTTGAGGATAATCAATCTTATATTTAAGAGAACCTAAAGCAAAACCCGCACAAGCCATTGTAAAACCAAAACCAGCAAAACTAGCCATACGAGTCCACATATGAGAATAATCATGTAAAATATTAGATTCAATAGTTCCATAAATAGATCCCATAACTCCACCAATAAGAGCACCAGAACCACCAGCTAAAATAAAATTCAATATACTCGGACCCAAAGCCGCACCAATAGAATAACCTGCAAAACCAGACAATGCAGCAGTACCAACAAAAAATGCTGCCTGAATTAAATCCAATTTCCATGATTCCATAGGTTCCTCAAAAACAACATTACCAACATTACCACCAACAATAACACAATCAGAAGTACGGAAATTATAAATATCAGGCAAACTATTAACAGAAAATGAACGAAGCTTCTCATAAAATCCCGGAATCTTAACCATATTAAAAGTAGTATTAATACAACAAAGAGAGCCACCATTATTATAAATCAAACCATACTTAGAAGCACAATTACCAATAAGAGTAGTATTAACCAATGTCAAACTACCAGTATTATCAAAAATAAACTCACAATCATTGTTAAGAATTTGACAGTTAGTTAATGAAGCTACACCCATATTACAAAACAGATGCTGTGGACCGTTAATTGTTAATTTATTTGTGGGAATTCCTGAATCAACTCTGTTTACAGGACAATAAGAATTATAATAAGTACAATTCATTAAAATACAATTAGATAAGAATAAACCCCCATAATTCATAAAATTTTGACCATTGAACGTGAAACCATCCAAAAATAGACAAGTATTTTTAGGAACAAACATTGGATTCTTAACACTAATCACTGGATCATTAGGCCCAGCCTGATACGTAATAGGCCCAGCCTGATACGTAAAACCATTATCTAAAAAATTATATCTACGCGGAACCATATTTACATACATTTCTTTCTCTCCCACACTAATATTAACATCAAAACCATTAGAACGCATATAAAGAGTACCTGAGAAAGATAAGAGCGTCATCAGAACATTTACAGTACAATTACAATTAAAATCAATTAAACCCAATCCACCAGCGTGTTTAGAAAAATCAATTTTATAAAAATCACGAGTACTATTAATCTGATAATAAAAAATATCACTTTTAGTTTCAGGTTTCACAAACCATGACTTAGAATATGTAATATGATTACTATACATATCTAAAGGACAACGAATACCAGAATCCTCCAAATTACCATAAAGAGTATTCCTATCAACAATATTACAATTATCAAAAATCAAATTAGAACCTTCAACAGCATAAAAAATATCACTATCATGACTAGCACGATTACCACTAAAAGTACAATTAACAAACTTAGTAGAAGCACCATAAGATCTTAAAACACCACCAAAATCCCCTTTATAAAATATCCCATAATCAATCGCATTATCAGTGAACACACAATTATTACAAACAAGATTCCCCAAAGCATTCATAAATACAGTATTAAACTTAGATAAACGCAAATTATTTAAAGTTAAATGACCACCTTTACCAATAAAAGCAAAATGAAAATCACCATCAGCATCATTATTAGAAATTTCAATATGAGCACCATTTCCATTAATAGTAATAGGATAAAAACCACCCGCATTTAAAAAATAACGCTGCGGAACTTGCCTATAATCTACATCATCATATGAATTACAAAAACCTTTACTCCAATCCTCATGCAAGGAATAAGCCTCATCCAAACTATAATGATAATCTCTATTCACCAAATTAATAATAATTTCACTACCTTTAGCACCATAATTATTAATAGTACGTAAAGCATGAGCCAACTCCAGATTGGTCCTACAATTAAAAATAACAGGATGGGATACACCAGCAATTGTATCTTTAACATTAATATCATCAACAAAACTTAATGTAGCCAAAGGATGGAAAAAAGAATTACCTATGTATTTTTCGAAGAAAGAAACTTTATCACAACCATGATTACAAAAAACAACAGAACTATATCTACTAGCATAAAAAGACTCATCACAAATTCCAGCACCAGAATATGTCAGATGACTAAAATATGTAGTGGAATGAGGCTCAGCATACAAAATAGCTCCACCCATACTTCTTTTCCCTAATCCAAAAATTTTAGCCTGATTTCCATCAACATTACAATTTCTAAATTCAGCAATATTATAATTATGAATTACAGCACCAGATTCTTCAACCCCAATATCAAACTTATAAGCCTCATTATTAACAAAATTCATATCACAACAATAAAGATAACCATGATTAAAAAAACAATGATTAAAAGAATTAAGAGTCAAAGAATTCATAATAATATTAGCATTACTGCCCACCATTAAAAAATTCAAATCCTTATTTCCAACAAAAGAAGCACCATTACCATTAAAAATCAATTGACCATGAACCCATTTAAGAGCATATTTCCATTCCCTATCAGAATAATGATCAAAATTAATATTATAAACAACAGGAGAAAGATTAATTCTAACAATATCCCAACGAACATGTTCACTAGAAAGAATAGAAAACAATCTTCGTAATTGATCCACATTTACAACATTTTCATCATGCACAATAAAACGATTACCACTATAATCAATAAGCCGATAAGTATTATCATCAACATATGCACGATAACCATCATCAAAACGTTCAAAAGAAACATTCTGCCATTTAGAAATTGCAATAGAACCCACAGTCTGCATATTAGGCACCAATGAACGAGTACCTATAGTAACATTCTCCTTAACATCAAAAACATTATTCGAAGACAAACCATAAATTGTAGTCTCAATAGTACAATTAGCAGAAGTTAAAAATTCACTAATATAATAAGGTAATCTAAAACTAGCAATAGAATTATCCCCCACCTTAGAAAAACCAATAATCAAATTATTAACAGAAAAAAATACATTACAACCAGTTAAATCCTCACCACGACTAGATACAAATTTAATACTATAAACATCACCAGGATTATAAACTTTAACCCCTTCAAAAATAGTTTTTATACCAACAGAATCACCCAAAACATCTTCCGCATCATCCAAACAACCCAAAACAGGTTTAGAAGACGTATCAATAACATTCGAATTATCAACCACATTAAATTCATAATCCATAGTCATATTCAAAACAACAGAATCAGTTGAATTAACAAAGACATTACCACTTAAATTTTCACCAAAACTAGATTCATTATTATTCACAACACTTTTTAATGCATCAGAATTAGAAGATACATCACTACTTTGAATTTGTGAAGCATTAATATTATTATATACATTCACATCCACACAATCATCATTTAAACCTACAGTACTCATTTCAACTGCATCATTTGTAGCTGAAACAGCACCAACACTTAAAATAAGAAAAATAAATAACACAAATAAAAAAATCTTCGACTTATTAATTAAAATAATATCACCTAAAAAATAATATATTTTATATAATACTATTTATTAAGCACCATATATAAAAATAACCGAATGTAAGTGCTTACTTGCATAAATTAGGGGGTTTAAAATACCCCACATAAACATCCAAGAAAAAATAAGACGAAGAAAACATTATTTCCATAGCCTTGGATACACATCAGGTTTCATAAAGACTTTAGAAGTATTGACAACAAAACCACCTTCGGCTTCCAGAATTTCATCAGCAAAAAACAATGAATTTCCAGCACCTACCAATTCACCTTTTAAAGTTTCAATAGCAACAATATCTCCTCTTTTAATGTCATCGGAGATATATGCAACTCCTCCGCTGGCCAAATCAGCACCATGACAAATTGCATCAACAGCTGAATCTTTAATTATGACTTTAGGCAAATAATCAGCAGCCCTCTCCATAGGCATTATCACTTCACGCAAATAAGATTCATCACCATCTTCAATATAGAAATGATATGCGTCAGTAACATCCTGCAAAGTCACAAGATTTTCACGTTCACGAAAAGATCCGACTTGTGTTCTTCTAAGTTCAGCCATATGCGCTCCAACACCCAATGCTTCACCTATATTATGACAATATGTTCTAACATAGGTTCCTGCTTCACAGCCGATTCTAAACAATACATCACGGCCTTTAATTTCATAAATCGTGGAATAATAAACATTACGGGTTCTTAATTCACGCTTTACAGCTGATTTTACTGGAGGCAATTGAAAAATCTTTCCTGTGAACTCTTCAAAAACACGACGGATTTCATCTTCAGGCACTTCAGAATGAAATGTTAATAAACAGACATATTCTTTTGGAGCGGTTAACAATAATTGAATTGCACGGGTTGCATCAGCCAAACCTACCGGCAGAACACCAGTAACCTTAGGATCAAGAGTTCCCCCATGACCTGTTTTGTCAAGTTTTAAAATGCGTTTTACCCAGGAATCAACTTCATGAGATGTTGGTCCTGAAGGCTTATCTAAATTAATAACTCCTTTAGAAATATAATCAGAAATTTCCCTTTCTTCAGGCTTGCAACCATATTCGGGATTTGTAATTGATTTGGATTTTGTAATTAATTTAGTTTTCATGAATTAAACCTTATAAAAAAATAGTATAAAAAAATAGTAAAAAATAATGAATAAAATTAATTATTCATCTATAAATCAGCTAAAGCTGCTTTGATAGAGTCAGCGTCGCCAGAAACATCGATAGTTTCTTCAGTTGGTTCTAAGTGAGCAATATTACATCTTCTGTTTTTAACAGCTTCACCGATAACTTCAACATAGTTTTCGTCGATGATTTCAACGATTGCACATTTTTCACCAGCTTCTCTTCCAGCAGTTTTAACACATACTCTTCCTACTTCAATTGATGCCATTATATCACCTTTAATGTTGTTAAAATGATTTCTGATACTTTTTCAGGGTTGAATGTACCAGTATTAATAATTAAATCATAAATATCCATATTTGAAATGTCAATATTATGAATATCCTTATATCTTAAAGCTTCACTTTTTTCACGAGTAATAATTTCCTCGGATGCTATTTCTACAGATTTTGATTCCCTTTCAGCTATTCTTTCAGAACGGACATCAAAGGGAGTAACTAACCAAAGTTTTAAATCAGCTTCAACAAAATAAGCAGATAACCTGCCTTCAACTATTAAATTATCTGCAGATTTAGCCAGTTCGGCTTGTCTTTTATCAATTTCTTTATCAATATCATCATTACCTTCAGCAAATTCACTAAATTCTAGAACAGACATACCTTTTTCTTCAGCCATTTGTCTAAAAACGAATCCTGCAGAAATAAAATCAATACCTAACTTTTCACTGAGCAATTCCGCAGTGGTTGTTGTTCCAGTACCAGCTAATCCACCTATAGTAATTATCATTATTTTCTAGCCTCTTCTTTAAAATGTTTACGCATACATTTTGTACATAAGTACCCACCGTAAGGACGGGTAGGTCTTTTGCTAGTTTTTGAAAGTTTTCCAATTTCGTATGGACGTCCACGAGGAACTCCATGTAAGACTGCACCACACTCAGCACAAACATGCTTAGATGGTTTTTTCTTTTTGTATCTTAAAACATTATCTCCACCAGGAGTGTTTTTTCTCATTCTTTTATATGATCTTGATCTAAACCTATTTGCAGGCATTTAATCACCTTGATTAATTTTATAAAAAATTTAATAATTGTGTAATAGCGTATTCAATATAGAATACTATTACTATGTATTTCATCATTAATAAATATATAAGATTCAAGGGTTAAATTAGAACCCTTGTTTGAATCCTAAGAATTTTCTTAATATCTGACTCATACCAAAGGTACAAATCATATACCATAATAACCAACCAATTCCATAAGGGATAGTAGCTTTTCCTCCATATAAAAATTGACCGATGAAATGCCAGAATGGAGTTAAAGTAAGCCAATAAGCAGGAGCCGGTAAAATTAAAACCAAATTACTGATAATAGAAGTTCTCATCCAGAAGAAAATTAAAATAATCGGAACAAATGTAACGAGCATTGGTTTAAATGATTCCATCATAACTTCATTCTGATTTTTAAGCATTTCTGTTTGTTCAGCTTGAAGTTTAGCAAGTTCTTTTCCATCCCCTTTCTTTTGAGCTTCCCTCATTTTAGAAGAAAGTTCCCTAGATTTCTTCTGGTTTTCATTAACTTTATCCTGATCAACTAAATACTTATTAGCAATAGTTGTAATTAATGAAACGATAAATGCAATAACCAATACAGTTAGTGCAGGATTTTGTGGATTTGGATCCATTGCAAGTAACGGATTAAATAATGTATTTAATACATTCAATATTCCACCACTAAACATACTGAAAATATCAGCCATCTAACTCACCTTATTATTTTAAAACATCCACCAATTTAGAAATTGTTTGAGGTAAATGATTATCATGATTTGCAATGATTTTAACTGTAGCTCCAGTTAATGTTGCATAAGCCATAGAAGCCGCCCTATTCATTTCTTGGTGTAATTGAATATCGCTAGCTTTTTCAACATCACGAGAACGTGTATCATCATTCATTCTTCTGTAGATAATCTCATCCGGATTTGCTTCAACCATGATGAATAAATCTGGTTGTAATTGTTCTAAAACCCATATAGGAAGACCGGGTAAAAATCCTGAAGGAGTGTTGATAGTACAATGAGTATCTACAATAACATTACTTTCTTCAGATTTTTCCTTGATTCTTTTAGCAGCTTTAGCTTGAATCTCTTTTTGAGTTTCAGCAGGCAATTTCCTTAAAGCATCCCTATCTTCTACAAGTTTTTCCTCAATTGCAAGTTCAGTCATTATGTCTCCATAGTTTAAATGTAGATAATCAACTTCTTCAAGAGCTTTGTTAAGTACAGTGGTACTTCCTGAACCTGGAATTCCTGTTAATACTACTAATTTCAATTTAATCCCTCATATTAAAAGTTGTATATGGAGAAGATTAATCTCCTCCTAAAAATTTCCTGAGTAGTGGATTTGATGACATTAACTGTTCTTCTGCCATTTCTTCATAAAGCTTATGTATAATACCTACAGTAAGCAATACACCAGTACCTCCACCTAAAGCACCAGTTAAATCTGCAAAGAATGCAATAATACCTACATATAAACCACTTAAAATGGTAAGTGCAGGAATATATTTCTTTAAAATTTTATATAATTGACGTTTACTACTTCTGAAACCAGGTATTTGAATACCTGAATTATAAAGTTGTTCTGAAATTTTCTTAGCATTCAATCCACTGATTTCAACCCACAGGTATGAGAATAAAACACAACATGCTAAGAAAAATATTGCGTAAACAAGAACGTGCAGCGGTTCTGTAGCAAACATAGATATTTTATTAGGAGTGGATAAGAACCAAGCAACACCACTTACAGCCTTACCATTTTCAACAGTACCTAAAATAGGGAACCCTATTTTCTGGAAGACATTTGCTAAAAGTGAAACGTTAACGAGTAATGCACTGGTTAAAATAACCGGCATGTTACTTGCATAAACAAATTTCAATGGATATTTACCGACAGATCCTCTGATTCTTCCATGTCCTTTAACTGAACCATGGGAAATTGGAATTTCAATACGAATTGATTCACCATAAACAACAACTGCAAATACACAAAGTGTTGCGAATAATGGTATGAGTAATGAGAAATTAGCAGAACCCATAGTAATAGATTGGATAAATCCTGGAATTGCACCGGTTAAGACACCCTGACTATTAGGCAAGAAATTAAATGTTCCTACAAGAATAGCTTGACATACACCAGCAGCAATGAACAAACCAATACCACTACCGAATCCCCATTTAGAAACAACTTCATCTAAATAAATCACTAAAACTGCACCAATTACAAGTTGAAGGAATAACACACCAAGATATGAATTATCTATTGGTACTAAGTTACCAGTTAATACTAAAACACCAGCTTCAAACATTGTAAACAAGATAGAAAGAAGCTTTTGGGTAGCTTGAAAGTGAGACTTATCTTTATGTGATGATAAATCCAAATCCAAAAGATTTGAACCTACTAACAATTGCAATACAATAGATGCAGTAACAATAGGACCAATTCCTAAAGTAAGAATTGAACCAAAACTTCCAGCCATAACTGCTCTTAAAGCAGCGAATTGGTCAACAGCAGCAGAACTCAATCCATATAATGGTATTTGAGTTAAAAAGTAATATAATACCAAAATAAGAGCAGTCCATTTAAGTTTTTCATTAAAATCTTCATTGTGAACAGGAGATTTTACTTCAGGTAAAAACTTAAATAATGGCTCTAAAACTTCGAGAGATGACATTTTATTCCTCTAATAAAAATATTAAAAAAGAAAAACTATAATTCTATAGCTTCTCCTCCTACTTCTTCAATTTTTTCTACAGCAGATGCTGAGAATTTTGGAGCGGAAATTTTGAAAGTTTTAGAGATTTTACCTTTAGCTAAAACTTTGTCATAACCTAATTCGGTTACATCAATGACAATTGCATCTCCTTCCATAGATGCTTTACCGCTAGCAATTAAATCATCTGCTTTTTCTTCCAAGTAACTTAAGTTAACTGAATTAACTTTTTTAATCATTTTTTGAGGTCTTTTGAAGCCGTGTTTACCGAAATAATTTGGTTCATGGATTACAGTCCATGTCCAGTGTTGTTTTCCAGCTCCAGCTTTACCTTTTCCACCTTTGTTACCTGCACCTCTACGTTTTTTAGTACAGCCTCCTCCGTTGGATCTGGAACCTCTAAGTTTGTTAATTTTACGTTTTGTTCTAATCATAATAAACACCTAATTTAAAGCATTCTTTTTGCAAGATCTTTAATTTCTTCGCCCCTGTAACCTAAAGATCCACCTTCGTTAATGGATAAACGGATATCTTCATATCCTTTTCTAGGAGGGTGTAAACGGAATACAGGTTTAATTCCCACATCAGCTAATTTAACTTCTGAATTGATTACAGCTTCAGATAATTCAGTAATATCTTTATAATCAGAATTTTCAGCTACAAATTCATCAGTAACTTTTTTATTACCTTCGATTCTGCCTCTTTTAGCAATAATTTGAGCTAAAAGTTCAGCATCAATTTCACCCCAGGTAATGTAATCCTTAGACTTTTGAAGCATACCTTCAAAACTAGGATTTTCTTCAACTAATACTGCGTGGTTGATTCTGTTAAGTCTTAACATTAACTCTAATAACTAAAAACATAATCATCACCAATTAATAGTTAACTCCCATTTTCTTGAGGTCTTCTTGAGTTGCTTTTACTTCACTTAAGGTTTTTAAAGCATTAAATACTGCATTTGCAAAGTTAACAGTAGTTTGTGTTTGACCAAATGATTGGGACCATACATCGTGAATACCAGCAAGTTTTAAAATAGTTTTACCTACATCACCAATTACTAAACCTACTCCTGCAGGTGCAGGCATTAAGTTTACACTTACACTACTGGTTTTACCTTGTACTTTGAAAGGTACTGTGTGTTCTCTTCCACAAACACAACCCCAATCTCCACAGCCTCTTCTTACTTTAATAATATTGTATTTAGCATTATCGACTGCTTTTCTGATTGCAGGTCCAACCTCTTTAGCTTTACCTTGACCTAATCCAACATAACCATCTTTGTTACCTACAGCAACAATTACTCTGAAATTAACTTTTCTACCAGATTTATGCATCCTTTGAACTAAGTTAACATCCATTACTTCTTCTTCTAAATC
>ONIK01000096.1:0-5804 GCA_900317865.1 uncultured Methanobrevibacter sp.
TGCAGTGAAGAGATTGGTGTTGAAAAAGCTTTAAAAATAGCAAATATAGCTGAAGACTATCAAAAATCCTTATCGACAGAAATGAAAACAATCCATAGTGTTAAAGAAGTTTTAGGTACTTCCGAAACTGGAGTAACAATTGAAGCCCTTGACAGCATAACACATACCCCTGCAGTTATTATAAGAAAAATTAACTAACTTTTTATAATAGAAAAAACAAATTAATAATATTATTGTTTAGGGGTAATTCAATGATAAATAATCCAATAGTTAACGATTTTTTAGAACAAATTGTAGATGCTGACGATTTAAAAAATATTAAAGCCATCATCCAAGCATTAATCGACGGGATTGAAACCGATGAAGCAATACATGAGAAAACAGAGATTAAATTAAATACTGTTAGAAAATTACTATACAAATTACATGATGCTTCAATAGCTAATTATAAAAGAAATAAAGACCCTGAAACCCAATGGTTCACATATACCTGGAAATTTGACAAAGAAGAATATGTTGAAAAAATCACTGAATTCTATACAAAAAGATTAAATGAAAGACAAGAATTATTAGATGATTTGGAAAACAACTTATACTTCATTTGCTGTATGGACCCAGAACATTTCAAAGGAGATTATGCTGAATCATCAGAATATGAATTCTATTGTCCAATATGTGATTATGAGCTAGAGCCATATGATGCTAAAAAGGAAAAAACTTTATTAAAAAGAAGAATCACAATTGATAAAAAGAATTTCAAGAAATTTGAAGAAGCTATTAATGAATAAATTGATATGATGGAAATTGAAATTCTTAAAAAAGAAAAAACACCACATAAAGTGATAGACCACTCTATAGCAGTGTGTAAAAAAGCATTAAAAATAGCCCAGAATTTCCCCGAAGCAGATATTGAACTTATACAAAAAGGGGCTTTGCTGCATGATATAGGAAGGTCCAGAACTCATGACATCACTCATGCTGTTGAAGGAGTTAAAATTGCTCGCAAATATAATTACCCTGAAGAAGTTTTAAATATTATTGAAAGACATATTGGAGCAGGCATTACAAAAAAAGAAGCTAAATCATTAGGGCTTTTTGAAAAATCTTATGTGCCGGAAACCTTGGAAGAAAAAATTGTCGCACATGCAGACAATCTGATTAGCGGGACAAAAGAAGTTGATGTTGATTATGTAATTAAGAAATGGAAATCCAGAATGGATAATCCCGATGACAATATTGAACGTTTAATTAAACTTGATGAAGAATTAATACAAGCTTTTAAGGATTGATTAGGATGAAAGTAATATGCTCAAGTGAAGAATCTTTATACAGGCCGGAAGCTGTAAGATGGAGACAAAGAATGGAACTGATGAAACCTGTTGGTGACAGCATTGTTTTACTCCCGTGCAGTATGAAAAAACCTTATTCCAATTCCAAATCCCATCAAGCCTTTAGAAAAGTTACCCGATCATTTCAGGAACTTATCGTAACTTCCCCTTTCGGAATCTGTCCAAGAGAGCTGGAAAATACTTTTCCAATCCAATCATATGATGTCAGTACTACCGGTTCATGGTCCCAGGATGAAATAAGAGAAAGCGGACAGTTAATTAAAAAGTATTGTGAA
Organism: uncultured Methanobrevibacter sp.; assembly: GCA_900317865.1. Lineage (GTDB taxonomy): Archaea > Methanobacteriota > Methanobacteria > Methanobacteriales > Methanobacteriaceae > Methanocatella. The sequence goes on from ONIK01000096.1 coordinate 1,625, forward strand.
GGCAAAAATGTTGTTGCCCATCTTCACGGAGGATATTTGGAATCATGTGAAGCATTTTTAGATGATTTTACATTAACATGTAAAGACGGAAAGCCAACATCCCCGGACTCAATATATAATTTAAGAATGGAACTGAAAAATCATACAAAAATTAAAAGAAGAGATAAAGTTTTAAATGAGCTCAGATCAATAGCTGTCTATCAGTTTGGACCTGAAGCATATGACTTTATTCCGGACGATGTTAAAACAAAAGGCAGATATCATAAACAAATCATGGTTAATGGAAAACAGATTGCCATGTTGAACAAAGATTATGGCCTTTACCGCTTAAATTTAGCCGGTGGAGAAATTCTAAAAGATTTGGGCATTAATATTGTTAACATTGACTTTAATCTAGAAACAAATACTGTTTTTGCACCGGGAATTAATAAGGCAGACCACAAGATTATCCCAAATGATGAAGTGGTTGTTGTAAAGGATGATAAGGTGGTTGGCGTTGGCAGAGCCATTTTAACAGGTCGTGAAATGGAATTATGTTCAAATGGCATTGGTGTTAAAATAAAACATCGTGTAAAATAATTTTTCAAAAACAATAATATTAAATATTTTAAATTATCAACATAAAATATATTAGTTGTTATATAAATTACTAATTTTATTATATTATAAGAGGTGACAATATATGTCTGAAGAATTAGTCGATTCAATTAGAGATGCAGTTTCTGTTATTAACGATCCACATATGGGTGTAAGTATTGTTGACATGGGAATTGTACAGAATATTAGTGTAGAAGGCGATGAAGCAACAATTGTTATTAAACCAACCAACCCTGGTTGTATGAGTGTTACTCGTATTGCTGCAGATGCAAAAACCCAAGCTGAAAAAGTTGAGGGAGTATCTAAAGTAACTATTATTGTTGAAGGCCATGTTATGGCAGATTCAATTAATGAAATGATTAATAGATAATTACAACTCTAAACACCACCAATTACCATCAGTTCAAGTTAGTTGAATGTAATTAACTTGAAATTTTTAATTTTTTATTAAAAAGCAATAGAAAACCAAAACATTTATATATTAATGAAAACCAAAAATATATTTGTTGTTACATAGGCTAGTGGCACAGCTTGGTTAGCGCGCTCGGCTGATAACCGGGAGGTCATGGGTTCGAATCCCATCTAGCCTACTTTTCTAAACTATTTTTTAAGGATTTTCTTTTTTCTTGATAATTTTATCAAAAATTTTTTTTATACGGCAATTTTTTCCAAACATAATCATATTATTTTAAATACTATATTCAACATAATATAACTTAAATGTACAAAAAAGTGTAATAAGGGATAAAAATGTGGGAAATAATACAAGAAAAATTTAAAAAATATCCTGCCAGAATACGTGTTGCAGAAAAAATGATTGAATTGGGCCTTTCAGTTAATGAAGAGGGTAAAATATACTGTGGTAATTTAAAAATAGGTGATAAATCATTGGCCACAGCAGCAGATGTTGATAGAAGAGCTATTAAATCAACCATCAATGTTATTATGGAAGATCAACAACTATTTGATTTATTCAATAATATTATCCCTGCAGGAACATTGCTTAAAAATATAGCAAAAATAGTAGATTTAGGCGCAATAGAAATCGAAGTCGGATCAGATAACGAAGGAGTACTTGCTGCAACAACAGAATTAATTTCAAAAAATGGAATAAACATAAGACAAGCTTATGCCGAAGACAATGAAATGCAAAACTTCCCCATACTTACAATAATAACGGAAAGTCCTATAAATGGTGATTTGTTAAGTGAATTTTTAAAAATAAAAGGTGTCAATAGAGTATCAATCTATTGATACAAACCGGATTCCCTTCTTGCTTTTTCCATTTCTTTATCTTCTTCTTCAAGAATATCCAGTAATTCCTCCCAAGCGTCTAAAGATTCTTTAGCAGCTTCTTCAGATAATTTTTCAATAGCATATCCCGCATGGATTAAAACATACTCTCCAACTTCCACATCAGGAAGTAAATCCATTTTAGCAGCTTGTCTTGCTCCACCAAAGTCAGCATATAACACATTTTCTTCTCTATCAATTTTAACAATTTGTGCAGGCGCTGCAATACACATATTTTTTCATCCCCTCAATAATTTTAAATTAATTAATAAATAAAATATATTATTAATCATTATATAAAATTATCTAATAGGTGATAAGATGACAAATATTGTAATTGGATCAGGTCCAGCAGGAAGGTTAGGTTCTTACGAACTCGGAAAACTAGGAAAAGAAGTTATTTTAATTGAAAAAAATCATATAGCTGGAACCTGTTTAAATGAAGGATGTATGGTTATTTGTGCATTAAGTGATATTACAAAATTTATTGATTCAAACAGACGTTTTAACGAGTATGGATTTATTAAAAGCCAAATCGACGTCAGCTATGAAAAAATTGTGTCTAAAATAACTGAAACACAGGAATTTTTAAGGAAATTAAACCAGATGGAAAACGAAAGTGTCGGAAATAAAGTTATTTACGGAGAAGCCAAAATCAATGAAGATAGTGTTGAAGTTAATGGTGAAAGTCTTGAATATGATAACTTATTAATTGCAACCGGAGCAAGACCACATATTCCTGATGTTAAAGGCAGTGAATACGGATTGACCAATAAAGATATCTTAAAAATCGACGATATTCCTGAAAAACTAAACATTGTTGGAGGAGGAATCATCGCCTGTGAACTGGCCAACATTTTCTCAACATTGGGCAGTGAAGTTAATGTTATCGTTAGAAGTGAATTTTTAAAAGAAATTGATTCTGATATCAAAAACTACATATTAAAATACATCCTAAGTGATGTCAATATTTTAGAACACAGCAATATTAAGGAATGTGGAAAAAATAAAGTTGTTTTAACAGATGATAATGAATTGGAAGGTGTTCCATTTTTTGCAACAGGAAGAATAGCTAATTCCGAAATTGCACAGGGTTTTGTTGATATCAATCCTGACAATACCATTAAAGTTAACGAATTTATGCAAACTTCACGAGATAATGTATATGCTGCAGGCGATGTTACCGGAGGTTGGCAGCTAACACCAGTAGCTAGAATGGAAGGCATTTGTGCTGCAAGAAATATGGCAGGATACCTAAATAAGATAAGCTACAATTCAATTCCTCAAAGCATAAGTTTGAACACTGAAGTCAGTTTTGCTGAAAATGAAAAAATCAGCGATGATGTTAAAACCGAAACCATTACACTACCTGCAATAGCCGGACCCAATTCATTTTGGAAAATATTGACAGGAGACACAGGCTTGGCAAAAATAGAATTTGACAGTGAAAACAACAGAATTAAAAAGATAAATTCCATATCCCCATCATCAGTAAGTGATGTTGCATATTTATCCTATCTGATGAGAATAGATTCCCCGTTAGATGAATATTCTAACTTTTTGGAAATACATCCATCTTCAGATACAAATTATAAAATTATTAAAAGTTTGTGGTTATAATCTATTTACCACAAATATCTATTATTTTTTGTGCCAAACTATATTTAGCATCCAATAATTCTTTAGCATATATATCTGCACTGCTTTTCATTGAATCATAATTGTCAAAAGCTGATAAAATAGTTTCATTTGCATCTTCAATGTCCGTTTCCAAAATAGCTCCCTTAAAGATGCCTGCAATATTGTGATATCTTCCCCATTTAATCTTGGTTACTGTAACAATAGGAACTTCACAGGCCAAAACCTCTTCAATCATGACTCCATCATCAGTTAACACTGCCAAATCCATATAATCATAAAGATGATTGATCCAATCGATGAAACCTACATAAATAATCTTTTCTTCATCAATCAAATCCATATACTCATCATGCATAGGATATCCGATTAGAACAACATTATAATCATCAGTGAAATCAGCAAAATTAGAAGCTGATTCAATCATTCCTTTAAAAAGGGAAGATCCTGAAGAAAATAAAATAGTTTTTTTGTTTGCATCAAATAAAGGATATTCTTTAAGTTTTTCCAATGCAACAGCACCATTTCCAGAGTCTACATCATCATCTAACGGATAATAAGTTTTAGATAAATTTTCAGGCAGAACATCTTCTCTGAACAAATCATATTCCGGCAGAATTATACAATGATTAAATCTAGGACATACTTTCAT
>ONIK01000096.1:5810-9620 GCA_900317865.1 uncultured Methanobrevibacter sp.
ACAACAAAATCAATATCTAATTTTTTAATTAAATTTCTTGATTTGAAAGTAGCTACAAACATTCTAAAAGCAGCTTTAATTGAAGATAATTTAGTTGCGGCATGCCCTCCGGCCTGAGGAATGGAAATTTTATGCCAGTCATATCCTTTCTTTTTGAACAATATTCCAGGTGCTGACTCATCAAGTGCAATTTCACAATGAACTCCCTTGTTTTCAAGGGCAGAAATTAAATTTAAAGCAACAACTGCATCTCCACCCAATCCTCTTCCTGTGATGACAACCAATGCCCTCACTATGAATCCCTCCTAAGGGATTGAGGTTCACTATGAACAAATCCTTCAGTATGAATTGCATAAGGATTATATAATAATCTTCTAAATCCTAAAGAAATTAAAAGGTCATTTGTGACTTCATATTGTTTATCTTTAAGAATCCATTTGCGCAATAAATCACCTAATCCTCCACCGGTCAAAACATCCATCATATAATCACCAAATGTCGGATCAAGAATTCTTAAACGTTGCCTGAAGAATACTTTAAGAGTAGTTCTTCTAACAAATGCAGTGAAACAAACAGTAACTATTGAAAGTAAAATTACCCACCATAATCCACCGGTTAAATAAAACGCAACACCCAAAGCTACAGCAAAGGTATGGTTTCCAACTTCACCCAACATTATTTTTCCAAGGAAATCCAATGGAGAGTAAGCCAGACATACAACAAATATTAATATCGGAGTATATGTTGCTGGAAGCTCATTTACAGTAGGTGAACCTATAATAAGCATGAATATTATTGTAATAATAGACATTACCATTGTAACCATTGCACAGGATCCCGGCTGCATATCTGAAATATTCAATGGCTGTATTAATAATGCAATAAAAATTGAAGAAATTCCCAATCCATGAATAAAACCGACAATTATTACAAGAATCATACCAATTCCTCTTGAAAATTGACCAATTTCCATATTCATGAAACTAAATTTCCTTCTACCGAATATATCATCAATAAAAGCAAACAAACCGATGATTAAAACAAGATTATTATATTTTGGTAAAAAATATAATGATAAAATAATGAATGGAACAATTCCAACTCCACGAGGGATTCCTCCCCTCACATTAGGAAACAGATTACCCAGATATCCTCGTTTACCGAGAAATCTAAATATTATATTTACAATTGCGGTTCCTAATGCACAAACAATAAAAATAAAAATAAATACATAAACCATCGATGTGTACATAATAATTTCTCACAACATTTATTACTTATAAGTTATAATTATAATCCTATATAAAATCTATGATATACTATATCTTAAAATAGCCGCAATACCACCTAAACTTTCCAATTGCTTGCCTCCATCATGTTCACAGCTGATAACCATGACTTCTCCTTTCATATTTTCAACCATATCCATCTGCTGGCCCAAATTATTTGTGGCAACCATCTTATCCAATACCAACAATTTATCGACAGCACCCATGTTTATAGCAGAAGTAGTCTCATCTAAACCATATGCAACCTTTGAAGAATTCTGACCAATTTCTTCCAGAAGATTATTTACAGCCATCATCTCACTGGCTACCCTATTTTCAACAGTTAATTTCTCGACAGTTCCTTTCTTTAAAACTTCATGAATTCCAACTCTTCCACCAGTACCGGTACTTTCAATGATGGATTTGGAAGCGAGGTCCTTATGTTTGTCCTTAATGTAATCATAGAAATCATTTTTATAAAATCCAGGTCCTGCAATAATAATATTTTGAATCGAATCAAATTTATTTATTGATTCTATTATGCTTTCATAGAATTTAATAATATTTTTATCCCTATTTTTATCAACAATACGTTTTCCTGAGATGTTTCCTTTAACCGGACCATAATATTCAATTCCAAATTGTCTCATCAAACCCAGAGTTGCAGTATCATCCTCAATGACAACAATGATTGCAGACAATTTTGATTTTTTAATTGTTAAAGGAGTATTCAATTTGACTTCCAAAGTATGATGTGAGCCCAAGGGGATTAAGTCCTCAGGACCTCTCGTTATGACACCAGTCAATCTTAATTTACCCGTGAATAAATGGAAATTAATGCCTTCCACATCAATGCCCAAGTAAAATGTTTTCTTAACACCCCTATCGCTTCTTAACTTATCCCCAGTATTATCCTGAATACGGCGAGTAGTTTTAGATGAAACATTGTCCGTAACTTCAACAATATGAGACAAATGCCACAAATCATCCAGTGTTTCTGGAATAACTTCAATAACTCCTTCTTTTGTATCTTGCTTAACGATTTTCATTGTATTAATTATTTATATGTAATGTTTATTAAAGTTATTAATATGAAAATTGGAATAATAGGTGGAACTGACGGTTTGGGAAAAACCCTTGTTTATTATTTTAGAGATGAATTTGAAGTAACTATAACTGCAAGAGACCATGAAAAAGGTCGTAGAGTTGCAGATGAATTGAATGTAGATTATATTGAGTCAAATACACAATTAGCTGGAATGAGCGATATGTTAATAGTCTCCGTCCCAATTAACTTGACAACATCAGTTATCAAGGAAGTGGCTCCTTTCATGAAAAAAGGCTCAGTAATGATTGATGTTACTTCAATAAAAGAAGAACCTCTAAAGGCAATGCAGGAATACCTGCCGGAAAATGTCGAATACATTCCAACCCACCCAGTTTTCGGTCCAAGAACAATGGAAGTAGATAATCACGTAATTGTTTTAACCGCACCAGAAAAAGGCGAATGGTATAAAAAAGTATATGATTACCTGGCAAGCAAAAACATGAGAATAATAGAAACTACTGCCGAACATCATGATTTTATGATGAGCATAGTTCAGGTTTTAACTCACTTCTCATTTATTTCAACCGCTTCTGCAATGGAAAAGCTGAAAGTTGATATTTCAGAAACAGAAGATTATGAAAGTCCAATTTACAACCTGATGATTGATATGATTGCCCGTATAACTTCACAAAATCCTTATTTAACCTATTACATCCAATCAATGAACAATAATGGATCAAAAGTCAGAAATGCTTTTAGTGAAGCTGTAAATGAACTTAAAGATGCGATTGAATCAGAAGATAGTGACAAGTTTGTTGAAATAGCTATAAAAGCTACCAAAAATATGGGAGATACTCAAAACGCATTAGGCAGAAGTGATAAAGCAATCAGTGCTTTAAGCCATGAATATAGTCTGCTGTTTGACTCAGTTGGAAAAGAAATGGCTCTTAAACATATTTACTCTGGAAAAGTCCATATTGGAGTTTTAGAAAAAGTAGACGGCAAAACTGCAACTTTGGATAATGGAACAGAACTTAGAATTGCAAATATCCATATTTTAAGCGATGAAGAGTTCTATCAATGGAAATTAGAAAACATTACACAAAAACATGCAATAATAAGTTGCATATTCAGTGAAAATGTAACTCCAAACATTATTGTTGAAACCCTGGAGAATGTTGAAGATATTGTAAGTGTAGTTTTAACTGACATTTACAAAGGACCCCAAATTGACGACGGCTACAAAAGCCTGACATTTGAAGTTAATGCACTGTCAAAAGAAGCCATTGACAATGTTAAAAATATTCTAACCGGATTCGGCGGAGTTTTAAGATAGCTAATTTTTTATCATATCAACACCACATTTCAAACTCTTTTTTTAATAGAGAATACAAATATCAGAAATAGAATTTTAATTCAATTAACTAAAATTTAATAATAAATATTAAACAGTTAACCAATAGTATGAATTTTTAATAAAATATTTTTATAAAT
>ONIK01000087.1 GCA_900317865.1 uncultured Methanobrevibacter sp.
AACCAAGTTTGAAGCGAAATTGGTTGACGGTCAGGGTAAGCCTTTTGCTGGTCAAACACTTACATTCAACATCAATGGTGTAATGTACAACAGAATAACAGGTGATGATGGTATTGCCCGCCTAAACATTAATCTAATGCCTGGGGAATACATTATAACTTCCATGTATTCAAACGGTGCGACAATTGCAAACAAGGTAACTGTTAGAAGTTGAGGTTAATTTCTCAACTTTTTTATTTTCTTTTTTTTAGATGGATTACTAATCAAATGCTCTCACTGCTTTTATTAATAGTCAGTAACTAAAATTACTATTATTACTTACATCAAGCAAATATTTAATAAAAAAATAAAAAATTAGAAAAAATATTTATTGGACAGTCTCAGAAACTAATGAATCATGTAGTTTCTTCTTAAAAAAAATAGCCTGTAAAAATACATTTAAAACAATTTAATTCCTTTAAAGAAGACTTATTTAATTATGAATTTCTCACAATTATTATTCATCAAGAATAAATCACGGTTCAATAAGATTTTCTTGAAATAATCTCCATAGAGCCCATTTTTGATATCACAGATTTTTTGGAAAACCTTGCATTCACCCAAATGTACTTTTTGTGAAATCTCTTCAAGAGTGTAAGATCCATATAATTTGAAGATAGCATCACATTTCTTATTCTCAATTGATGGATAAAAAGTATCACGAACTTGCTCTAACAAATCAGAAGGGATGTAAATTCCTTTAGTACTATTAATTTCTTTAGCGATATTCTCTATTGTATACCCTGCCATATAATAATATTGAATTTCATCAAGCAAACCAGTTTTATTCATATATTCAACATAAGTATTAAATATCAAAGTTTTTTCATCATAAAGAACACATACAGGAATATTTACAAGTATTGGTTCATTATAATCAATATCATCAGAACTACCATCATACCTGACAACAGGGGAATTATTTTTAAAATCACCATAACATATTACAACAGATGAATTATCATCAAAACAACCATCATATACAGTAACAGTGGAATTATCATCAAAACAACCATCATATACAGTAACAGTGGAATTATCATCAACACAATCTATATCCGATGCTGCAACAGCACCTACACCAATAACAGCAATAACCATAAAGATTAAAGCACGAAATATATTTCTTTTCATATTATCATTTTTTCCTCCATATTACCTTAAAAAAGGTTTAATCAATAAATTTAATCTATTAAAATAAGAATATAAAATTTTCTGAAAGTAAGTCCTTGCTTACATCCTTAATAAATTATTGAGGTGTTAGTTATGGCTAAAAAACTACTATTGAATCAATTGAACTTAATGGGGGTGAAAACATAATCAAAAGAGATCAAGCAATTATTAGACAAGCTCTTGCCACTACTGAATTTAAGTATGATGACTTCATTTGGGTAACAAAAGATAATAATCTTTCTATTATTGATTGGCTTACTTATGAAGTTGATACAGTATTATCTGCATCAATACTTGCACCATTTGTAGAAAAACAATTTCAATTGAAAGTAGATGGTGAAAATGATGTTTTAGTAAGAAAATTGTCTAATGATGCATTAATTGAAATATTTGGTGATTTAAGGTATGCTAAAGGAACTGGCGAAGTTTCAATGTATAGTTATTACTTGAATAAAAATGGTTTTACAGTTTATGGTCCAAGTATTCAAATAGAAAGAATCTGCCATAGTGTTAAAACAGAAATGGAGTTCAGAATGGAATAAATTAACCAATAACCATCACCAAAACAATTTAAAAGGAGAATTGATAAATATGGTATTTTCTTTACTGTTATTGGGTGCATATGCTACTGTAAAAACTGGAATAGCACTAACAAACAAAAAAGAATGGGATATGTTAGTAGCAGACTATGAACTTGAAAGAGATTTTGAAAAAGTACTCAAACTATGTGGAGGAGGTGAATCAAGTGTCAACTGGCTAAACAAAACACCAGAAATAAACAAAACAGTAGTAAACAATTGTGTTACAAATTTAAAAACTATTCCATATCTTACAAAAAGAGATTTATTAGAATTCAAAATAAAAGCATGGGAAACAAAACTACAACAAATACAGAACCAAAAAGAACAGGAATTCAATAAAGCACAATTAGAACTAAAAACAATGATGGCAAAAATAAAAAACGAATCAACACACAGGGTAACAGTCAATATCTTCAACACAAACTTAAGAACAGTAGAATACAGTAAAATACTCTACGGAATGTGCAAATACACAATATGGGGAGAACTCATATACAACCCACAATTCAAAGAATGGTTACAAAACAACGATTTAGAAGAAATAGATAAAGAAAGGAAAAAAAGATTAGTGAACTCAATAGAACACCCAGACAGCCATTGGCTAAACATGAAAATGCCATGTGGACACACAAGAGATCACGAAGTATGGGTAGTAGATGAACCAATAGGATACAGTGCAGAAGAAATCTACTGGAAATGTAGGAAAGTTGTTGAAACAGGAATAACAGAAACAAAGGAAGAAAAAGATGCAAAATATCATAAAGTTTCATGTGAGTCTTTGTTAAAATATTATTAAAAAAAGTATCAGATGGAAAAAATTATAAATTATTTATTTTGGATATTTTTTTCTTTTCGTTAAATTGAAGTATTAGTTCATTAAAATGCTATTTTCATAATAACTTTATTATTTCTTCAGCAAGTTCCTTTATTATTTAATGGCCTCTTAGTAGATTCATTATTAATGTGTAGGGACATGCAGATTAAGTTATATAAAAGCGTGAAAGTTTTATATCTTATGGGGCTAACCTCAGCATCAATTTTTTCAATGCTTATTAATCCATTTTTACTTTGCCCGCCAACTTTATCGTCAAATTTTTAGCGTATTAATTCTAAAATTTTGTTAATTTATTAATGTGTGCGTTTGTGCATTTATAAATATTATTTATGGGTTTATTCTTTTGATTAAAAAAGAAATGGGGATGTGTGTAAGAAAATCAACTATGATTATTCATTATTTGTATTAAATTCTTCTGCTTAAACCACTTAAAAAATGTGCTTCAATTGTTGCAAGGGCTTGCCTATCTCCATCGTCAATTTTCTCATAGGTTATATCACATTTTTCATTGAAATTATTTTTTCCAAAATCTACATATGCGATATAGTCATGAGTATCATAAAAATCAATTATTCTATCCAAATATTTGACAATTATATTTAATTCAGTTCCATTAGAATAATTTGAGGCTAAATATTCCATTGCAATCCACAATTCATTTAATTGTGAAGGTCGAGGAATAATAAAACCCATTTTTCTATAATTCTCTTTTTCTTTTTCATCGATATCATTTAAATTATTTGTCATTTTATTTTTACTCCTATATTTTTTTATATTTATAATTAACTGATTATTTTATTTAATTATTCATTTATATCGTTATTTTTCATCTGATTTCTGTAAAATGTTATTAAAGCCAACCTCATAATGCTTGATGTATTTAATGGTAGTGTTTCTTTTAATTCGCTAATCATATGTTCCATATTCTCATCCAATCGGACGGAAATGCTTTTCTTATTATTATCTTGTTTCATAAATATCCTCTTACATATTTGTTTTGATGATGTTACAGAGTTAATATAATTCCGTTTTTGTGTTTCGGAGTAGGTCTCCTGTAAACATCATCTATGCAATGTTTTAAATTATAATCTATTTAAAGACAAAATCCTTTTTTATATTACTTCTATATTATTCATTATTTTTTAAAACAATTTAGAATAATTCTCATCTAAACTTCTCAAAATTAAATAAGAATGATTATATATAAAATTTTAACATAAATTTATATTGTGATAATTATGAAGGTCTTAAAGATTATGATTGTCATGCTTGTTTTAATCATGTCGGTGGGGGCTGTTTTTGCAACGGATGACATTTCCAATGAACTTGCGGGCGATGGTCAGGATACTTTGGAAATTACTCAGGATAATGTTTATGCGACTGGAGAAAGTTCATTCAGTAATCTGGCGGATGAGATAGAAAATGCGGACAAGTCTTTGGATTTAAGTCATAACTATGCCTTCAGCAATGAAAGCGATAACAAAACGGGTATTGCTATTGGCAGGGATAATTTCGTCATTAACGGTAACGGATATGCAATTGACGCAAATAATCAATCAAGAATATTTGACATTACGGGAAATAATGTTACATTAAGCAATCTGATATTAATGAACGGTAATGCTGAGAAAGGGGGAGCAATATATTCTACAGGATCATTAACATTAAACAATGTTACTTTCATAAACAACTATGCAAGTTATATGGGCGGAGCCATATGGCTCTACGGTGATGTTGTGCTTAACTGCAATAATTCAAAATTCATTGATAATTATGCAGATTTGGTTTCATCAATATATGCCTGGGAAAGTAAATTAAATCTTTACAATATATACTTTACTTCAAGAATCTTTTCTAAAACAGGCCAAATTTTGGCTACAGCTAATGCCGAAGTTTATATGGAAAATGCTACTTTTTTCAACATCACTTCATCTTATTCACCGGCAGCATTTCTTGTAGATTCTAAAACAAGGATTGTTAATTCCCGGTTCATTAATCTAAAAGCCCATATAACTGCCGGGGCAATGAATATTATGAATGGTGGAGAACTCTACATTAAAAATTGTGAATTTATAAACACCTCTGCTTCTAAAAATGCAGGAGCCATCTATGTGGATATTGCCGGAATGGGTGACGGTGAAGGTAATGTAAGCATACTTGACACTATATTTAAGGACACATATTCTGAATTTGGCGGATCATATGTCCAGCTGGACGGTCAATTACTGCTAAATAATACTTGCTTCATAAACAATCACGCTTCATGTGATGGAGGTGCGATTTATCTTTCATTTACGGATACTGAAATCAACAACTGTACTTTTGATTCAAATGGTGTTCGTTTGACTGGAGATTATTCGGCTTATGGCGGTGCAATATTTTCTGATATGGCTGTATTGAATATAAGCAACTCCAAGTTTTTAAATAATGTTGCAGCCAAAGGCAATGCAGTTTATGCATATGATACTTCATATAACATTAGAAATTCACTATTTAAAAACAATACAAATCCCATTAATACAGTTTTTGATAAAGAATCTATTTTAGAAAACAATACTTATATTAATGATGATAATGTCTCAACCAACAATACCTTTTATCCTATAATGACTGGACAGGGTCTTGAATTGGCATTGATTAATAATACTATTGATATTGTTACTCTTCCATCCAAATTTGATTTGCGTGACTGGGGATGGATGTCTCCGGTTAGAGATCAGGGATTTACGGGGACCTGTTGGACATTTGCAATGAGTGGTGCCCTGGAATCAGCATTATTAAAAGCTACAGGCAGGGAATTTAATATTTCAATGAATAACATGAAAAACATGTTGCGATATTCTCGTTATGGCTGCTGTGATTTAATGGAGGGAGGTCATAATCTTGCTTCTTCAGGTTATCTGGTCAGTTGGCTTGGAGCAATTCCATATGATGAGGATATCTATGATGAACTTGGAAAAATCACTCAGATAATTACCAATCGCAATATTCATGTTCAGGATATTATATTCGTGCCCAATAATGAAATTCCCTACGGCACACAATTTAAAGAAACAATACTTAAATACGGTTCTCTGGATGTGTCTTTTTTTGAGCCGTATGATGATGAAATGAATTATTATAATCCGCAAACCTATGCGCAATATGTTAATGAATCCATGCTTGCAAATCATGAGGTTGCTATTATCGGTTGGGATGATAATTTTTCAAAGGAAAAATTTTTAATCACTCCCCCTGGCGATGGGGCATGGATTATTAAAAACAGCTATGGTCCTGAGTCTGAAGACAATGGATGCATGTATATTTCATACTATGACCAGTCACTTCTATATTATACGCCAGGTAATTTAACTTTTTATGCTGCTACGGCCATATTTGAAAATACTGTGCCATACAATAAAAACTATCAGCATGATGTGGCATGGCTGAGCAATTTTGAACCAGGTAATGGAACCATAGGTTATATGAACGTCTTTGAATCATTAGAAAATGATGCAATTGCCGCTGTAGGAACATACTTCAACCAAAGTGGCGTCAGTTATACTGTTGAGATTTATGTAAATGATGAATTGAAATTAACTCAGGATGGAACATCACCATTTGCGGGTTACCATACCATTAAATTAAATGAATACATACCGGTTAAAAAAGGAGATATATTCAAAGCAAAAATAACATCAAATTTTGTACCATATGTTCTTTTGGAAGAAACCAGGATGCATTATACTAAAAACATGTCATTTGTTTGTAAAGACGGACAAAATTGGGAAGATGCTTATGATTTAGGTTATATGGCCTGTTTAAAAGTCTACACTGTGGCTTTATCTATTTACACTCAGGATTTGGTTAAAATCTATAAAAACGATTCCAAATTCGAAGCCAATATCGGCGCAGCTTATGAAAATGTAACATTTGAAATCAACGGTGTTAATTATACTCGCATAAGCGATGAAAACGGAACCGCCAGAATAACTATTAACTTAAATCCTGGCAACTACACAATTAAAAC
>ONIK01000094.1 GCA_900317865.1 uncultured Methanobrevibacter sp.
GTGATTTTGGTGGGGCTATTTACATAAATAAAAAATCCGGTGATGTATCTTTCATTAATACTACATTTATAGCTAATTCAGCCACTGCTGGAGATGGTGGGGCTATTTATAGTGATAGTGGATCAACCAATATCATATTGATTAATTCATTATTTAAAGATAATTATGCTAATGGTGGTAAGGAAAAACGTTATGGCGGAGCAATTAAATGTTCTAATAAACTTACTGTTGATAACTGTACTTTTATCGGTAATTGGGCTGAAAATTTAGGTGGTGCAATATATACAAGCACATTGGACAGCATTAAAAATTCTGTATTCATATCTAATCGTGCTAAAGAAGGTGGTGCAGTTTATGTCAATAATAAATGCACAATGTCAGTCACAAACACATATTTCAATTCTAATAAGGCTACTGATGGTCGTGGAGGTGCAATTTATACAGATTCAAAATCATCTTCATTAACTATAAATAATAATGTATTTTTAGCTAATGATGCATCTGGTCAAGGAAAAGATGTCTTTAATAGTGGTTCTTATTCTTCAATTAAACAAAATTGGTGGGGTACTAATTCTCCATCCTTTGATAATGATAAATTAATTGAATATCATACTATTGGTAAAAATCAAAGACATTCTGACAGTAATCCAAATAAGGTTAGCATTTCTAGTGAATCAAAAGGTTATGTTGGAGTTGGCACTTCCATAAAAGTTACTTTCACCTCAGCTATTGCTAATTATGAATTTAATACAATTAAATTTTCTTCTAATAAAAAAGGTAATTTTACAAATAAAAATATTGTAGGTAATTCATTAGAAATTATCTATGTTCCTAATGAAGAGGGTACTCATAAAATCACTGCCACTCTCGATTCTCAAAATTTGAATTGTGACGTGAATATTGGTAAAATTACTGTTTATGGAAAAGATATGACTAAAGTACAGGGTGATAACAAAACTTTCACTGCCATATTTAAAGATTCTTCTGGTAATTATCTAAAAAAAGACACTGAAGTTGCTTTTGAAATTAATAAAGTTGAATATAAGGTTAAAGTTTCCAATAATGGTATTGCAGAATTAACTTCTTTAAGCAATTTGCAGCCGGGTATTTACAATGTAAAATCCATTAATAAAGTCACTGGTGAATCTTTTACCAATAAAATTAATATCTTATCAAGAAATGCTACTTATAATATTAGTGATATTTTTGCGGTTAAATTCAATTCAGAAAAATTAAAAAATGGTTCTGTTAAATTTAAAGTTGGAAATTATTTGTTTGTAGGAAATGTTACTAATGATGTTGCATTTTGTATTTTAAATGTAAAACCTGGGGATTATTCTGTTGATGTTTTGCATAATGACAAGGTAGTATACACTATTAAAATTAAAGTACTTAATAAATACTCTAAAACTTCTGCAAAATTAAATAAAACTAGTTATGGTTCTTTAATACCTATATATAACAATGAAACATTTAAAAAAAATAATAATACCATTTATAGTGTCATTGGTGAAAATTTATATCGTTATATTTTCCCTAATGCTGAAACAAGTATTATTTATAACGTGACAGTTTCAAATAATAATGATTTTGAAAAGGTTCTTAAAAAAATATCCGGTAGTGATTTCAAAGCAGACATAATAATAATTAATCTTAAAAAGAATACATATAAACTTTCCAACGGTTTTTACAGAGATCAAGAATGGAGCTATTATATTCATTTAACTCATGGTGCCCTTTATATTAATGGTAATGGTGCTACTATTGATGATAATTATAAAAACGGATTTATTACTTTAGAAAAGGGTACTAAAATTTCCGTAAATAATCTTACTTTCACACGTTTTAAACGTGTTTTTGTAAATAATGGTGAAGTGTACTGTAATAATGTTAATTTTGTAAAAAATGATGCATCATTCTGGGTCACTTCAACTAAAGGTACTGTTATCTATAATAAAAATACGGCTACTTTCGTTAATTGTGCTTTTGATCATAATGAAAATAGACATGGAACATCTATTTATTTCTATCAGAGTAATTTGGAAGCATCTGTTTTATATGCAGAGCCAAGTTCTATAACAAACTTTGTTTTATGTAATTTTAAAACTGATTATGATACTATTCATGCTGTTGACGGTAGTATGGTTGTTCTTTATGATAAAAATGAGGATAATTTCAAAAGACTGGTTAAAGATTCAAACAATAATTTTGAAGTCGGTTCCTGTCTGGATTATAGACCTTATTCCTCATTCAATAGAAATATAACCAGTACACATAATTACAATGATGCATTAAAGTTAGCAAAAGATTATAGGTCAAATATTTACAAGTTAAATTCTACTTCATTTGTATTTGATTTACAAAATAAAAAATATGATATTTCTTTATCTGATTATGATAGTGTTGCATCTTCCAGGAAGGATTTCCGTACTTTCAATTCTTTGTCAACTATGTTGACGGGTGCAGGTAAGAAAGATAATACGTATGTTCACCATCAATTTTTGTTTGATGTGGGAAGCAGATCTATTGTTATCAATGGTCACGGAGCTGAAATTAAATTAACTGGCAGTTCTGACAGTAAAGACAATCATTTCGCTTTTGTTCCAAAATATGGTTCATTAACATTAATAAATTTAACTATATCTGGTTTTAATAATGCTATTCTTAATTATGGTAAATTAATCATTATTAACTGTACATTTAAAGAAAATAGGATACATTATTTCTATCAAAATGCCGAAACTGAATTTGGTGGAGCAATAAGAAATTATGACTCCGTATATGTTTATAATACAACATTTACCAAAAACCGCGCTTCTTATGGTGGTGCATATTATGGTAAAGGTGCTTCATCAGTTGCTCAGTTTTATAATTGTTCATTCAGTGGCAATACTAGATTATCTAATTTAGCATGGTATAATAATGATGATAATCCAATATGTTTGGATAATAATGCTGTAGTCAAAGTAATTAAATGTAAAGGGCTTACTAAATCCAATATTATTTTAAAAAATGATGGATTGGTATTATATAGAAATAGTCTTAATGAAACTGTTTATAATTTGGTTGTGGATGATTTGACAGCATTATATAAATTATCTAACCTGCTTAAAAAGAACGAAGAGTATGATGTTATTAATGTTTCATTCATGAAAAATGATTATAATGTAATATCTAATTCAAAAATACTATTGGATTTTGATTATGGTAATTTGATTCTAAATGGTAATGGTGCAAAGATATTTGTTCAAAATCCTAATGATAATGATGAAACTCAATTTTTAGTAACAAAACCACGTTCTTCTGTATTCATTAATAATCTAACAATTCAAGGATTTAATATTGCAATTGAAAACAAGGGATCTGTTAATATATTCAATTCATATTTAAATAATAATAAAGCTGATTATAAATCAAAAAAAGATTATGGCGGAGCTATTGTTAATAACGGTACAGTTACAATTTATAATTCTGCATTCTCTGGAAACTATGCTAAATATGCTGGTGCAATATATAATATGGCAACTTTAAAGGTTATTAAAACTAATTTCACAGCTAATAAGGGTTATAATAGTAAGGGGAATGTAGATATTTATAATGAAAAAACATCAGCATCTATCCTGTCAGTTAAATCATATCCTAGTGTTGTAGATCATTTTCCAAGAGCAGCATGGCAACAGGATTTAATCGAAACTGGTGTTACGTTAGGTATTACTGTTGTTACTATTGGAATTAGTGCCGGAATTTCATATGCCGGAATTCAAGCCGCCCATTATATCAATATGCTTGTAGGTGCTATTGTTGGTAGTGCCGGCGGTTTGGTTAATGCAATAACATATTCTGTCGATCAGCATGATTATGGTGAGTTTGCTTCTAGGCTTATAAGTGGTATTAACGATGGTGTTGGTGCTGTTGCTTTAGGTGAAGAATTAGCGCATGTTATTGAAAATTCTGTCCGCCCGGTGGACAACCATCGTTTATCTCCAGAAGAAGTTGGAAAAATGGCTGTTGAATTGATTTTCGATAAAGTTGTTGAAAAGGCTCTTGAATTGGTTAAAGATGTTATTCTTTAATGGAAAAAATAATGGTTGAACAAAAATAGGGAATTCATTTTCTCTATTCTTTTTTTATTTTTTAAAAAATTTTTGCAATAAAAATAGTTGTAAAAGATAGTAAATTAACTATCTTTCTTCGATATATACTTTATTCATTTTGTCCCCTTGTTGGATTGCATTAACCACATCTTGGCCTTTGATTACTTGGCCGAATACAGTATGCACTCCGTCTAAGTGAGGTTGTGGGGAATGGGTAATAAAGAATTGGCTTCCACCAGTATCTTTTCCTGCATGTGCCATAGATAATGCACCGGTACCATGTTTGTGTGGGTTTCCTTCAGTTTCACATTTGATGGTGTAACCTGGTCCACCAGTTCCGTTTCCATTAGGACAACCTCCTTGGATTACAAAGTTTGGTATTACTCTGTGGAAAGTTAATCCATCATAAAATCCTTCATTAGCTAATTTTTCGAAGTTAGCTACAGTACCTGGAGCTTCATTTGGGAATAATTCTAATTCGATTACTCCTTTATCAGTTTCAATTATTGCGACTTTCATTTAATCACCTTTTTATTAATATATAAATATCATTATTAATATAATTATTATCTAATTGTTTAGGAGGATAAAATATGAATACTCAAGAACTGATTAAAATTGAAGATGATTATTTTATTAATACATTCACAAGACAACCAATTGTTTTAGACCATGGTGAAGGTGTTAAAGTTACAGATATTGATGGAAATGAATATTTGGACATGTTTGCAGGTATTGCAGTTAATGCTTTAGGTCATAATCACCCAAAACTAGTCAAAGCAATTCAAGATCAAGCAGGAAAACTCATTCACGTTTCAAGCATTTATTATAATGAACCTGCATTGGTATATGCTAAAAAATTAATTGATTTAACCACCTTTGACAGAATATTTTATGCAAACAGCGGTGCTGAAGCTAATGAGGGCGCTATTAAATTAGCCGTTAAATACACTGGAAAAAGTGAAGTTATATCAACTGTCGATTCATTCCATGGAAGAACAATAATGACTCTTGCTGCAACAGGGCATGATGAATATCATGAACCATTTAAAGCAATTTTACCAAAAGGATTTATTAATGTTCCATACAATGATATCGATGCTATTAAAGATGCAATTACAGAAAATACTGCAGCTATTATTGTTGAACCTATCCAGGGTGAAGGTGGAGTAAATATTCCAGATATCGGATATTTAAAAGAAATTGAAAAAATCTGTAATGAAAAAGATATTGTATTTATTGTAGATGAAGTACAGACAGGTTTTGGAAGATGCGGAACATTATTTGCTCACGAATTATTTGATGTAAAACCGGATATAATGACAATGGCTAAAGGAATTGGTGGAGGAGTTCCTATGGGAGGAATCCTTGCAACTGAAAAAGTAGCTGGTGCATTTGTACCTGGAGATCATGGAACCACTTTCGGTGGAGGACCATTGGTCTGTGCTGCTGCCAATGCAGTTTTAGATGAAATTTTAGCCGAAAACATTTTGGATAATGTTAATGAAGTTGGTGATTACTTTATTGAAGAACTTAAAAAATTAGATAAAGAGATCATTGCTGAGGTAAGAGGTAAAGGATTGATGGTTGGTTTGGAATTAACAAAACCTGGAGCAGAATATGTTGATAAACTTCGCGAAAAAGGATTTTTAATCAACTGTACTGCAGGCAATGTTTTAAGATTTGTACCTCCATTAATTATTACCAAAGAAGAAATTGATGAATTTGTAAAGGCTTTAGATGAAACACTCTAAAGTTATTTATTTTTTTAGATTCTTCC
>ONIK01000106.1 GCA_900317865.1 uncultured Methanobrevibacter sp.
CATGGCCTGTTAAGAGTAACCCACCTTCTGTTTTAACAGCATTCATCTTAGCGAACTACCTTGCCTACAACAGTGATTATCAGCAACTTTGTTCTTGCACCTTATGGGGTGGCCGTTTCACCGATTCTTTTAATGTCCTCAATTAAATATCATCGTCAACCATTAAAAGCCGTGTCGTTTCTGCTCCATTGCCATACTTCTCAGCATACATTTTTCAATGCCATAATCTGTGTGATGGGCGGAGTTTCCTTAGTTAAAATAACCAGCAGCTGTCTTTAACTTGCCATGAAAATATTAATTAAAAGTAGCAGGGCCTAGATTTGAACTAGGGATCTCAGGGTTATGAGCCCTGCGGGATCACCAGACTACCCCACCCTGCTATAAAAACAAGAAAATAGTCAACACTAATACTATATTCACGATAATATATAAAACTTTCTATAAAAGTAGAAATTAGGGATAAATTTATCCCATTTCAAAAAATTATTTTTCTAATGCTTCGATTCTTTTATCCAAATCATTGAGTTTTTCTTCAGTAGCTTCCTGGAATTCCTTAGAAGATTTTTTAAATTCCTGATAATCTTTATCGAGTGCATCGACAGATTTGGTGGTTTCGGCAAACTTGGCTTCAAGGTCTCCCAAGTCATGTTTTGTTGCAAGTGACCAGTCTTTAATCAGTTGATCACTTTTTTCATCCAAGAATGAATCGAGTTTTTTAGAAAAAGCATCTGTGTTGATGCTTGCTTTATCAATGTCGCTCAATTTAACTTTTATTCTTTTAGTTACGGATTCTGAATCTTTATCTTTGTTTAAATCTTTGTATTCATCATTTTTATTAAGCACTTCACTCATATGTGCGTCAGCACTTGTCGGAATATAAGCCTTGAGCTTATTCATAGCGGCAGGAGTGTTCAATAAATAATAGTAAACCAAAACAACAATAGCAATTATTAAAATGATTATAGCGACAGCTTCAATAACTTCCATAATTACACCTATTTATTTGTTTTATTGAGCTTTTTCTCTTTAGCTTCGATTTCCTTAAGCATTTTTTCTAACTTTTTCTGCTCGGTTTGAGCTTCCAATCTTGCTAATCTTTCATTTATCTCACTATGCAAATATCCAATTTCACTTCTTACATCATTGGTTGATTGCCTAATAGCTTTAAGAGAATCCTGCTGGTCTTGCGGTAAAGGAATAGGATTATCCATTAATCTTTTAGATTCTATGTCCTTTTCAACCATAGACATTTTTTTAAGTTGAATTTCTTTTTCAAGCATATCTACAGAGGTTCTAGCTTGAGCAACTTTTCTCCATTGGTAAACAATGATAATAAGAACTAATGAAACAATTAATAATATGACCAATAAAAACATTTGATCAGGAATTGCGGGAATATTCATATCCATAAGTTAACCTCCAAATATAATTATATATAATAAATATTTAAATCTTATTAAATATAACATTTATTATTAAAAAGTGATAATTATGATTGACTCTTATATAAAATCTGGAAAAATAGTTTCAAAAATACGCTCAGATGCATCAGAAATGATAAAGGAAGGATGCTTAGTCTTAGATTTAGTCGAATACGTAGAAGGAGAAATATTGAAACAGGGCGCAGGAATAGCATTTCCATGTAATGTATCAATAAATGAAGTTGCAGCCCATTATACATCCCCGATTAACGATGAAACTGTAATCCATGCGGGAGATTTAGTTAAACTAGATTTAGGAGCAGAAATAGATGGATGCATTGCAGATTCTGCGGTAACAATAATGGCTGGAGGAAATATTGAAGAAAATTATTCCCAGGATGAAATAAACCTCCATGAAGAAATCATAGAGGCTTCAGCAGCAGGACTTGAAGCTGCAATAGCAACAGTCAGAGCAGGAGTTGAAGTCGGAAAAATTGGAGCTGCAGTCCATGAAGCAATTGAAGACTTTAATCTGAATCCGATATTTAACCTGACCGGACACAGCCTAGAGCAATATAATTTGCATGCAGGAATTTCAATTCCAAACTATGACAATCACGACCCCTTCGTTTTGGATGAAGGTCAGGCAATAGCTATTGAACCTTTCGCAACAAACGGTGCAGGATATGTGAATGATGCACCAGGCCAATATATTTTCTCATACATGGCAAATAAGCCATTCAGAATGAAAAACACTCAAAAAGTGCTCAATTATATCCAAAACAACAACCAGTACCTGCCGTTTTCAGGAAGATGGATAACTGAGAAATTTGGAGAAAGAAGGGGAAACATTGCACTGAAACAGCTTGCAGATGCAATGGCAATATACCCATATGCACCACTTAAAGAGAAAAAAGGTTACTTTGTTTCACAAAAGGAACACACAGTAATTGTAGAAAAAGAAGGTTGTACTGTTACAACATTATAAGAGAGTTTACTCTCTTTATTACTATTTTTTTAAAAAAAAAGAAAAAAAGAAAGAAGATTAGTAAATAGTAGGGATACGTACTCCCATTTTAGCTCTTCTTTCACGTTCTGCAGTATTTTTGTCTTTTTTACCTTTAGCTAATTTTTCAAGTAAAGGAAGACCTGGTTTTACATCATCCATTGGTTTGGTTTCAATAAGACCTGCATCAACAGCTGCTTTAAAGACACTTTCACCATCGTCAGTTCTGACTAAAACAGTGGACCATCCGTCAGGAGATCCTACAGAACCGGTAGATACGTCAGCCCATTCAGCAACGTAATCTTGACATACGTTACATCCAGCTTGTTCATATCCGTGAGTTTCTTTAATAGCTAAACCTTTGTCTTCACCGTCTTTAGTTAACCAGAATTTACCTTTACCGATGTCCATTTTACTAGCTTCGGTTAAGGAGTCAAATCCTAATTTGGAAGTTGCAAAAGTATCAAGAGAAGCCATTGGGAAGTTTTCCATACAGTAGATACCGATGATTAAGTTTACTTTTTCGGTAACGAATCTGGTAAATGGATAAGCTTTAGCTTTTCTTAAACCTTGTACTTGACATGGAGTTGCAACTACACCGACTTTTTCAAGACCGTTTTGACGAACAGCGTCTTTTAATGCAGATAAAGTTGGGGACATTGAATATTTAGTTCCAGCAGCTGCGATAACTTCATCAGATGAAGTTACAACTGTAGGAATAGGTCTCCAATCATCATCAGGAGTTCCAGCAACAACAGCACCTTCAATGATACCTTCATCGATTGCATAACATAATAATGCTGAAACAATTCCTCCATCTTGTGATACGTCTAAAATTTTACTATCAGTAGATCTTGCAGATACTGCTTCTTTATAAGTACCTAATGGCATATCCAATCCTCCTAAAGTCCTGTTTCCTTTTTAATTCTTCCTTCAGGTAACCATGATCTTGGACACATTACGTAACAGGTACCACATTTAATACATCTGTCTCTGTCACAGCTAGGTCTACCTTCAGAATAGCCCATTGCCCTTGTTGGACAAGCTAGACCACAAGTTCCACATCCAGAACATAATCCTTGGCGGACTACGTTTGTTAATACATCACAACCACATCCAGCGTTGCATGCAGCTAAGTCCATTGCTGGTTTTAAGTAATCTAAGTCACCTTCACATACAGCAACGACAGTTTTTGCAATCATTTCAGGAGCTACAGGACATCCTGGAAGTGCTGCATCAACTTTTACTAATGAACTGATAGGTAAGTATGATTCGTGTTTAGGTTGTGCTTGTTGACCACCACGTGCGTAGGTTGTGAAACAACCGGTAACAGCACAGGAACCGAATGCAACAATTAAACCAGATTTTTCTCTAGCAGTTAAAAGTTCGTGAACACTGTGTTCATCTTGTAAACAAACAGATCCTTCAATTAAACAGACATCCATTTCTGGCATTTCTTCAGCGTAAGTACCGTGGATCCATTTGTCAACTAAAGTTTGTCCATATACAATATCAACCATATCAGTTAAAACAGTAGATAAAATGTCATAGTTTTCTGTTAAAGACATTGCATCACCAGTACAACCACTTAAGTGTATGTAACCAATACGTGGTTTGGATGAAGCAGCTTTAGTTTCTGCAGGAGCTGCTGCTTTAGGTTCTTCTTTTGCAGGAGCAGCTGCTTTAACTTCTTTTTGTACTTTTGGTTTTGGTTCTTCTGAACCGCCAAAAGCTTTTTTCAATTTGTCAAACATTATTTTACCCCGATTTCATTTAAAATAATATCTATAGCTTTAGGAATTGCCTTTTCTACAGGTTCTGTTAAACCCATATGAACATCAGGAGTTGGAATCTCCTTTGGTTTGCAACCAACGACAACAACCTCACATTTTTCTGAAATTTTTTGAAGAGGCTCTTCAACAGTCATACCGTGAGGATTATCATATTTTCCTATTTTCATAATATTAGGGTCAAATACCTCAACAGTTCCAGGCTCGGCTTGGAATTCCACAACATCCAAAACAATTAATTTTTTCCAGTCGTATTCTTCATACAACGGAAAGAAATTGGAAGGAGCTGCAGTTCCACCGTCAACAAACTGAACACTGTCAGGCAATGAAATATCTTCGAATTTTTTTTGAATTGTGTTTAAAATGTCTTTATCGAATTCATCTTCCACATAAGATGTAACAACAGGATCATAATAATCGTTGGTATCGTTAAAGTATTTCTGTAGAATATTAATGAGAATAGGGCCGAATCCATCATCCCTAAACAATATATTTCCACATCCAACTACAATGATATCCGAATTATAAGGCATTAATTATTTCCTCCAAACTTAGATTCTCACCATTTCATTTTTAAGAATGGATTTGTCTTCATCGTCAACTACCATTACGTGAGTAGCACATGATAAACATGGGTCGTATGCTCTGATAGTTGGTACAATAGCAGAGTAGAATGCGGTTTTACCGTCAACAACTTTTGCCATGTGAGCGTTGGTTCCTCTAGGACCTTCGATGATACCGAAGCCTAATTCGCCGGTTCCTCTAGGATCATAATCTGCTCTTGCAGAAGCTGCAGGGTCAATTGCATCTAATGCTTCTAAACATGCGTCGTAGTTTTTCAACATTTCGTCTGCACGTGCAACGTGTTGAGCGATTACACCTTTACCTTTGAATCCTTGGTATTTTTCCATCCTTGCTCTAGGACCGGTTTCAACATTTTGACCTTCCCATAAAGGAATTACGGAACATCCTCTTTTACCAATTTCTGGGTCATCATACCAGGTTTCAGGTAATACTTCAGAGAATTTGTCCATGTCGAAGTCGTTACTACCATAAAGTGGGTCAACAGCCATTAATGGTTGGTTAACAACACCTAAATCTTCAGGAATGCCTAATTTTTCAGCACTTTCAGCAACACAGTTTTTGATTAATTCGATGTGTGCTTCGAGTTTTGGTCTAAGTGCGGTCATTCTTTCGACTAATCTATCTTTTGTGAATGGAGTAATGTTTCTAGCCATTCCACCTACTCTAATATCAGATGGGTGAATACCTTCACCAGCAATCATATCAACAACATATTGTACATTTTTTCTGATTTCACTTACACTGTCTACAGCAGTAACAAATTTGTCTTCTGGGACGAAATCTGTTGCAACTAAGAAGTGGTGAATAGCTGCACTGTTAATGTTATGAGCTGCTAAGGTAGCTTTTCTTAACAATTTACCTGCTTTAGGAATTTCAATTCCTAATGCCATATCCATTGCTTCTGCTGAAGCCAAAGTGTGTGGAATTGGACAAACTCCACAGATTCTTTGACATAATACAGGAGCGGTTTCAGGTGCCTTGTCAAGAACCATCTTTTCTAAACCCCTTACAGGAGTAATACTAAAATACATACCTTTTGTAACTATCCCTGCATCGTCAACTTCCATAACCAATTCGGCATGGCCTTCTTGACGAGTGGTAGGAGATATAACTACTCTATCTGTCAAATATGTCACCTTCTTTCGTAATTAAAAAATTTGTTATTTGAAATAACGATATATATATTTCTCTAATGTTATTAATAAGTGATACTTTAAAAATTAAATAGTAAACTTTAAATAATAAAAAATCTAAGCCCTATACTGCAAGGAAATCCATGATAAATAATGATAAATTAATAAACATTTTAAAAAAAGTAGTAAAAAGTTTAGGTTAAACAAAAAGAATTAATGAATTAATCAAAGCTTAAAATAGTACATAAAAAACGAAAGTGACCACTTGCATTTTCCATGGAAAAACAGGGAAATTTTACAAAAAATAATAAAAAGTAATACTTTATAAAAAATTTATATTATGTTAAGTAATACAAAAATAAAAAAAATTATTATTTGATTTCATTTAAAATCAAACGAATTGTTTCGGGAACCGCCTTTTCAACCTCTTCAGTTAATCCCATCTCAACATCAGGTGTTGATATCTCACCAGGCTTACAGCCCACAATAACAACCTCGCATTTTTCAGATAACTCATGAAGCGGTTCTTCAACAGAATATGTGTGCACATTTTCATATTTGTCCCTAGGCATTTCAAAAGGGGAAAATGTTCTAACTGAACCTGCTTCTGCGTCATAGTCAACAACGTCAACGACAATGACTTTCTCCCAATACTCGTCAGGAAGAGAAAATATGAAATGAGTTGCACCGTTTCCGGCATCAACAAACTTTACTTCGCCAGTCAAATCAACACCGCTGACAATGTCTTCAACTTCATCAAGCACTTCCTTTGAAAAGTCATTTTCAATATAGGAAATTACCACAGGATCAAAATCATCTTCAGTTTCATTTTCAAAATATTTTTCCAACAAATTTACGACAATAGGTCCATACCCATCATCCTTGAAAAGAATGTTTCCACATCCAACAACAATAGTTTTTGCATGATAAGGCATTGAAAATCCTCCTAAAATAATTTTATAGTTTAATATAGTAAGTTTTATATAATATAACTGTTAAAATTTTTGTATTAAATAACATTTAAGTAATAGAAATAAACATATATTCAATTAATTGTAGAAATTACAAAAATGTAACGGGGGTGCAATAATGGAAAAATCAAATTTAATAATTTCTATCATTATCGTGTTATGTATTGCAACTGCAGTTGCAGCTTATGGTATTATAAATAATCAGGATGCTATATTTTCAGATTTGGCTAGTATGGGCTCAGGTTCTGGAAATGGTGGACATGGTATTGGAAATAACACAACCCACAATGGAACAAATCCTTCTTCAGGAGGAAGTGGATCCAGTGGCGGGTCTGGTTCAGGCTCCGGCTCAGGTTCAGGTTCTGGAAGTGGTTCAGGTTCTGGAAGTGGTTCAGGCTCCGGCGGAGGATCCGGTGGTGGATCTGGTGGAGGATCTGGTAGTGGTACAGTCCACAGCGCTTCAGAAATCCGTTCAATAGCAAATAGTCATATCGGAGTGTCTGGATGTTATGCAGGAACACCTAGTTATAGTGGTGGTTACTGGTATGTCACAATCTACAACAGTACTGATGACAGTGCTGTAGACGGTTTTGTTATTAATGATGCAACCGGACAAGTAAGTAGAGGATAATATCTCTACTATTATATTTTATTTTTTTAATTAAAGTAATATATTCACTATTTTTTAAAAAAAATTTTTTCATGTACACCCAAAAGCAAAAATTATTACATCTCCAAAAATATAACATGACCACACAGATTACAATTAAATATATATAATAAGAAAAACAAAATAAATAAATGATGTTTATGAGGGGCCCGTAGCCTAGCCTGGATAGGGCGTCGGACTTCTAATCCGAAGGTCCCGGGTTCGAATCCCGGCGGGTCCGCTTTTCATAAAAACTGCTTTTTTTAAAGATTTTATAAAAAAATTTAAAAATTTTTTGGGCTTGTAGCCTAGTCTGGAAGGGCGTAAGACTCCTAATCTTAAGATCGAGGGTTCAAATCCCTCCAAGTCCGTTTTAAAAATTATCTAAAGTAGATGATTTGAAATTAATTTCACCATATTTGCCTCCACCACCAGGAGTAATATCAATTGTATTATTTCTAAAAGCTTTAATCGCTTCAGATACTTTTGAATCTATTTTTTCAATATTGGAAATATCCTCATTAATTAAAACATTTATTTCATCAGCAAAATTATCAACCAATTTCTGCCAGATGTTTTGAACTGTTTTTGTTGTAACACCCTTGTCATAAACAGTAGAAATCAGCTCTGCAAGAGGCATCAAATGAATGTAAGGAGGTCTAAAATCAGGATGCTTTGGGGATTTAAAATCAGAAATTTCAAAAATCCTGTAATCAACACCTTTTTTAATACGTCCCCCACAGTCACATTTCATCTTATTTTTCCGAGCAATTTCAGGATCAATTATTTTAAAGCATTTGGTACATGCAGTCATGTGATACTTTCCCAGATTTGGAACAAGACCATAATTTGCTTTAATGTTTGAATGTTTAATTGCATACTTAACAGAAGAAAATGAAATATCATCAAGCTCCATTCGATTAAATTCACGACCCAATCTGTGAGGCCATGGGGAATGTGCATCGGAATTACTTAAAAATGTAAAATCCTTTAATTCAGCAACAGTATCTGCCATATATGTATCTGCAGAGAGTCCCAGCTCAACAAAATCAACTTTAGCCCCATAACAATCATAAATACTATCAAAAGACTTATACATTCCAGTCCATGGAGTAAAAGCGTGAGCAGGACCTAATAAACAATCATACTGGCGCACCAACTCCAGAATTTCAGCACCGTCCAAATGTGTTTTGGGTCTTCCATCAATAGCTTTGTTTTTGGATGGCAATTTTTCAGACAAATCCCTTGCAATATCAATATCTGGAATGATAATAAGATGATGAATCTTGTTTTTTCCCTCAATTTCAGTCGTTATGACAAAATCCATATCTTTTGTCGAATAGATTCCATCCCCAGAATAAGTTGTGGATTCCTCAATGATATCCAGCCATTTTGGATGAAGGCCATCTCCGGTTCCCATAAGGTTCAAACCTTTAAGTTTAGCTTTAGGAGCAATGTTTTTAATCAGCATGTCCTTTGATGAAGCCATTGAAAAACAGCTATGAATATGAAAATCTGCATTAACCAACATGATTATAAATATTTAAATGAATTTATTTAAAACTGATTACAAAAAAGATGATTAATATCCCATACTAATGACCAGTGCAAAAATTGTGGCGAACAATAAAAATTCTTATGCCATCAAGAAATATAATTATCAAAACATAATCTCCTTTGGATATGTTGATGACCACTAGAAAAATAATATGATTAATATCTATA
>ONIK01000036.1 GCA_900317865.1 uncultured Methanobrevibacter sp.
TTCTCGGGAGTTGAATTTCATATTATTGTTAGATAACTCTTTATTTAAGATATTGGGAACATCAGTCAATTCATCTTTAATGAAATTTGCGATTAATTCTTCCTTTTCAATCATAGCAACAACCTCATTATATATATTCAAATATTTGAATTAACATATATAAATAATTATTCAAATATTTAAATAGTTATTTATAAAGAATTATTCAAATATTTGAATAAATGTATTTTAACTTAATTCTTAATTAAATACTAATTCTTCAGATATATATTGATATATATGAAACATTAAACGAATTGGTAGAAATATTTAAAGAAGAATACTACAAAATAGTCGATTTAACATCATTCTATGAAAATTGGGTGAATGAATATTTAGGTACAAACATTTGGTAAGACACTATAATTCAATTAAATTATTTTTTAAATCATTACTTGATTACAAATAGTTTTTATTTTTTGTTTAAATCAATTTTAAGATAGTTAATATTATATATTTGATTGTACATATTTTATATTAGGTATAAATTATTTTGGTTTTGTTATTTATGATAAAAAGAAAGTTTGATAAGAATTAGTCAAAATTAGGTATTAAACACATGATTAGAATGTTCCGAAGAATCATATTTCTAATTTTGTTGTAGAATTTATTGAAGAAGTTTTTCCACTTTTAAATAATCAAAAAACCAAAGAAACAAGAAAGGAAGGGAGTCCATCCCTATAGATTTCATGTTAAAATTGCTAATTTATGCAAAAATTCAACATATTGACCGAACACCAATCATCGCAGACATGGCAAGATACCATGACATATTTAAATATGTTTGCAATGATATTCAACCTTCTGAATTCTAAAGAATTTAACTCTTCTAAAACTTCTATTGTTATGTTGGAGATATTAACTGATGAAGTACAAACATATTACAAATGAGTTCCGAATCATCATATTCATTTAATGAATTGAAAATATTTAATTTTAAATTAAATGTAAGACTTTCGAATTGGATTATGATTTTCAGCAATAATACAAAATTACTTAATATTTATAGTATACTATTTTGTTCCGTATTTGCCGTATCCCTTTTCTAAGTTTAATCTTTTTCTCAGTTCGCTACTTGGACACAACTCTTTACCGAAGAGATCCATTATTTTATGAATTCTTATTAAATAATCTTCATTGCTTGCTAACTTTGTCCTTTCGTCATCATACCAAATGTTATCTTCCAATCCTATACGAACACCATGTCCTGTTGCTATGGATATGGCATTTGTTTGTAACTGAAATTTACCAATAGCACCCATAGAAAATATAGTATCCTTAGGTAAATTTACCACTAAAGCCCCAGACTGTAAAAGTGTAGGTTGTGCTCCGGCAATATTGCCTAAAATAATATTTGCATAATGTGGAGGATGTAACATTCCTTTTTTTGTTAGATATTCTGCATAATTTATCATCCCAAGATCAAAAATTTCCAACTCTGGCTTGATACATTTCTCATTCATTTTAGCCACTATATCCTGTATCATCTTTGGCTCATTTGTACTGATTGTTCTGTTAAAATTCAATGAACTGAGTGTAAGACTAGCCATGTCCGGCTTTGCCATACCTGACAGATTCAATACATCAGTTCTTTTGGAAAACTCAGAATAGGCTCTGCCACTTGTGGTAACTGCAATAATTAAATCAGGAGCAAACTCACGTATTCCTAAAATAATTTCTTCAAACTCTTCTTTTTTCCAACAAGGTTTTCCTGTAGTTCTGTCACGAGCATGCAAATGAACACTGGTTATACCAATTTCGTAAGCACGACGAACATCTTCGATTATTTCTTCAGGTGAAATTGGGATAAATGGCGTATCCTCTTTTTGCATTAACACACCAGTCGGAGCAAAATTTATGATAATTCTGTTCATATTGATCATGTTATAAATATTCCTGCCATTTTTTATTTTTGGGTTCTTTATAATAAGTTTCGTGAACCTATATTTCATAAAATAATTAAATTAAACCATTAATATTTATTATATTACTTATTTAAATGCTTTATTGTACTTAGTTTATATAAATAATATTGTCAACTTAGAACAATATTTCACCATCTAACAACTTTTAGAGTAGTTCATATAGTCTCCCTCCAAAAATAATTTTAATTAAAAGCTATATATTTGACTGAATTTTTTCATTACAAAGAAAGAATCAAAAAATTATGGCTTAACACCAATATATAACATACAATGTGCTTTTCCATCAGATGTAAACTCTTCAGGGACAGTACTTTCATAATCAATATTGAAGCTTCTATTTATCTTTTTATTTTTTTGATCTTGCCATACCTGTTTCCATGCAGTTTGAGCACAAGTTATAATATCTTCTCCAGCAACATCATATTTAACAAATTTTCCTTTTGAAACTTCATTTTCAAGATTTTTAAAGAACTCTTTTTCAACAGCAATAACACTTAAATCATATTCTCCAGATTCATCACTTTCATAGTTTGAATATTCAGATACAGGTGCAATACCTTCAATAAGTTCTTTATCTGAATTAAAAAGTAAAGGAATATCACCAGACACAATATCTGCAAATAACTCTCTAATTTTACCTATTCCTTCAGCGTCATTTTTTAATCTAATAGTAACTTTATCCAATTTATAAGTCATGGAAATATTTTTATTAACAATATTATATAAATTATGATTTAGAACACATCAGATACAGTAAAAACTTCAATGAAATTAATTTAATCAGTTTAGATTATTTGTAGACATATAGACAAACTAATTAAATTGAGACATAAGTTTTTCAAATCATTTTCTATTTCAATACACCAACATAGAGAAAGTAGAAAAAACATTAAACATAAATAATTTTTTTAACATAAATTTGCTTAAAAAGACTAAGTTTGAGAAGGATAATATGGCCAATTTTTGTACTAACTGCGGAACTAAAATAAGAAAAGACGATAATTTTTGTACTAACTGCGGAACTAAAATAAGAAAAGACGATAATTTTTGTACTAACTGTAGAACTAAAATAAGAAAAGACGATAATTTTTGTACTAACTGCGGAACTAAAATAGATAAATCAGATATGCAGAATAATTATTCATTAAAATCAGCATCCGCCAACATAGAAAAAGCAATCCAAGAAGAAGAACAAATTAGAATCCTGAAACAAAAAGAAATTATAAGTGAAAAAATAGAAGAAAATGAAATGAATTATGGGGATTATTGCGATTTGAACTGCATACATTGCTACGAAGAATTTTTAGACAGTGACGGGGAAATATCCGGTGACTATAGTGGTGGCGGAGAAGTTGAATATTATTGTAACTTAGGACATTCTATGTCTTATGGAAGTTTTTGTAAAGATTATAGATGAATTTTTAAATATAATTTTACATCCTTTCTTTTAGTTTCTTTTAAAAATATAAATACTCCCATTATAGAAAATTAATCACAATTAGTTTAGTGAAAAAATGAATACAAAATTAAATAATAAATTGCAACTCTTGATCTTGTTTATTTTAGCTTCAAGCCTGGTATGTATAGCTCAATCCATTATTACTACAGGTTTAGTTTATTTGATGAGTGACTTTTCTGTCTCATCAACACAAGCACAGTGGTCTTATTCAGCATTCCTACTTGTTGTAGGAGTCATGATTCCGTTAAGCGCATTTATATCACGTAGATTCAGTGCGAAATCAATATTCTTCTTTTCATTGATTATATTCCTTTTAGGATCAATCATATGTTATTTTTCAACTTCCCTGGTTGTTTTGATTATTGGTAGGGTTCTTCAGGCTATTGGAAATGGTATTATAATGCCATATGTTCAGATTTTGCTTTTGAGAACTATACCTGAGGAAAAATGGCAGACCTATATGGGAGCATATGGATTAGTAATTGCAATAGCTCCGGTTATCGGTTCTTTTTTAGGGGGATTTGTCATAAGTTTATATGGCTGGAGAGAATTGTTCTCATTTTTCACAATATCCGCAATAATTCTTTTAGTTTTGGGTGTATTTTTTGTAAAAGACAATACACCGACTGAAGATTACCCTCTTGACTATGCGTCTGTTGTATTATCAATAATTGGATGTGCAGGCATAATGCTTGGTTTTACAAACGTTGCAGATTATGGGTTTACACATTATATGGTAATTTTGCCAATAATCATCGGAATTATAACTCTAATCCTATTTGTAAAACGTCAATCAAAATTGGAAAAGCCTTTGATTAATCTATCTATACTTAAAAACAAGTATTTCTTAGTGGGTACAATATTCATCTGCATTCTCTTTGCATGTTTGAATGGATGCACTGGACTTCTTCCGATATTCATGCAGGGCATAGCTTACAATTCTGCAATATTTTCCGCTTCAGTACTCCTGCCAGGAGGATTATTAATAATTGCATTTAATATCATAGGTCCCTTACTTACAAATAGAATAGGAATCAAAAAAGTCCTGATTATGGGATGTGTCATTTCCATAATAGGATTCGCAGCAATGATGTTCTATACTCAGGATTCCGAAGACGGAACCGCAGTCAACAATACATTAAGACAAATTTTTGCTGCAATCGGGTCATCAATGGTAGTTGTTATAGTTGCTATTTTGGCAGGAGGTACCATAGATCACAATCATGCTTCAGTTGTAGCATTCAATCAGACTTCATTGATTCTGCTTATTCTACATGTCGTCATGCTTATTTTGACAATATTATTTATTGATGATAAGGACAAATTAGAGCAAATGCCTTAACCTTAAAATTGAACTACCTCAACTTTATAGAAGTTGATGATTCTTATTCATGAGTTGTATACTCTAATGAGTATAGGATTACAGTGCTATCCCCATCGTCCCAAAGGTTCAGACAGATTCAATTAATATTGCTTTTTAAACTTGGTTATCGTTTAAAAATGATTTTAAAATTATTCAAAAAAATAAAGAAGGATTAAATAGATTAATCCTTAATTGTAATTGTGTTTGAAATTTGTAGCTCATCATAGACTGAAGTAATAATGTATTTTCCAGCCATTAAATTAATGTTCAGTTTTGCTATTCCATTGGAACCTGTATATCTTGTGTAGAATACTCCATTGATGTTAAATGTAACTGCAGCATTTGCCAATGGATTTCCTTGACCATCCAGAACACTTACATTAAATGTTGAACCATCCTTAAAGGACATTTCCAAATCAGATGCATTTAAAGTTGGCAATACAGTAATATTATATGACATTTGAAGACCAGTCAATGGATCAACGGCAGTCAATATGTATTCACCAGGGTTTAGATTAATGTTTAACTTAGCAGTACCATTTTCATTGGTTGTACGATTATAGAATACTCCATTGATATTCATAGTAATGTTGACACCACCAACAGGATTACATTCACCATCAATCAGACAAATGTAAAACTGAGAAGCATTTCTAAAGTATTTAACCAAATTATTCGCAATCAAACTAGGCAAGACAGTAATCGTATTTTCAACTGTTGCGGTATTGAATGTTGTTTTGATTGTATAGTTGCCAGGATTTAAGTTGATGGCTATTTTTGCAGTTCCGTTTTCATCACTGGTTCTATTATAATTCATACCATTCAATTCAAATATTACTGTTTCATTGGCAACACCAATATTAGCTTCAAATTTGGATTCATTTTTAAAGATTTTAACTAAGTCCTCAGTATAGATACATAAATCTTTGGTATAGACTTTTAAAGATATAGTTTCATTTTTCAGTGTTGTATCTTTCCACCCGTTGCCTTCATTAATAAAGCTCATATTTTTCAGATAATGTTGTCTTGATGAACTAAGTATAGGGATACTTTTTTTGGTCATGACTGCTGTAAATGAATCTCCTTCTTTAATTGAAATTTCTTTTGTTAATTTAACTGTATGGAATCCACAATATGGTGCTGTTCCGTTTTGGCTATGTGCTAATTTATCATTTACATAAATTTCAAGCAAATAATCTTCACCCTCATCAGCGAAGTAAGTTCCAACAGCACTAATTAATTCATTTCCAAAGCTTTCATAAGTTACTTTATAGCTAACATTATTATCATACTCTTTAATAGTTAAATTTCCTCCCAAATCAGTCTGATAATTTGTCGTATAATCTTCGGTATTTTCAAATATATATGCGACAGAATATTTATAAGCTAAAACGCTTGTATCATAATATGAAAGGTAATGAAATCCTTTATCTCCTGAAGTATTACCCCAACTATTTTTAATTATCCAAGCCCCGTTTCCTGGAGGAGTTATTAGGAAGTTACTTGCAGGATAATTGTCATCCCACCCAACAAGTGAAACTCCATGATTTTGTTCAGTAGTGTCATTACGATATTGGGCACCAGTCTTTGAATTGTAATAAGGAGCACCTAATGCCGGATTATATGTAACATGAAGGGAACCATATTTCATTATCGCTTTTTTAAATCCATCATTATCTGTAAAATTCTTACGCTGCTTTACAATTATCGCATCTTGGACATGTATGTTTTCGTCGGTAGTGATTATTGGAGATAATTTACCTAATTCATCATATGTATCATATTCTGTTGGAAATGGTCCAAACCAACTTAAAGAGTATTCTAAGGCCCAATCTTGCCAACCTCCTTCAAATGCATCAACAATACCATATTTTGAAAATTCCAACATATTATCATGGAGATTATTTTCTGAAAAATCATATTCTATTCCAGTTGCTTTTAATAATGCAGATTCCAATGCTCCACATGCTCCAAAAGTCCAACAAGCACCCATAGGCCCCTGATTTTTAACTGAACTCACCCATCCCCAATCACGCAAATCATAACGTGCAGGTAGATTTTCCACAATTATCGTATTGTTAATAAGTTCCAGTTTCATGCCATTTCCTGATACAACTGATGCATAATCAGTATCATTCAAAACCAAAATATCTTCATTATACTTATTTTTTGCCAAATTATTTATACCAAATACACTATGGATAGCTTCACCATTATTTACAAATTCACTAGAATTAATATTTGAAGTAGTATCATAAGTATAAATCGCATTTTTGCTATTGTTTATAAAAGATGAAGAAACTGAATTAAAGTATGCAGAATCACAGTAAATTGCCCCACCGTCAAATTGATCGTCCAATAATATTTTATTAAACATGAAAGAACTATTATTAAGATTGAATGAAGTATATGATGCATATATTGCTCCACCATTAAATTTAGCAGCATTATTGGTAAAAGTAGAATTAATAATTGTTAAATTACTCATCAATTGAACTAATGCACCACCAAAATTACCACTTG
The DNA here is from genome assembly GCA_900317865.1 of uncultured Methanobrevibacter sp. Classification (GTDB taxonomy): domain Archaea; phylum Methanobacteriota; class Methanobacteria; order Methanobacteriales; family Methanobacteriaceae; genus Methanocatella. Next base: position 7,310 of record ONIK01000036.1, read on the forward strand.
AATTAATGAATGTTGAATTTACAATAAGTGTACCTTCAGAATCATTTGTCAAAGTGAAGTCAATGTATAGTGCACCACCATTTTTATTTGCAGTAGAATTTATGAATGTACAATTGAATATTTTTAATTCTTCTGATAATTTTAGCCCTATTGCTCCTGCAGTCTCATTAGCATGTAAATTTTCAAAAATAGTGTTAAAAATAGTTATATCTTTTTGAACATATATTGCTGCCGCATATTTGGATGTTGAATTAGCGAATTTTGAATTATAAATGACCAAATCATCCAAGGAGTAAATATTTCCTCCCCATTTAGCCATATTATTGTTGAATATAGAATTATTTATTTTAGTTTCTTTTTGAGCATATATTACTCCCCCATCCATTATTGCCCTGTTGTTGGTGAATGTTGAATTGTTTATTGTAATCTGATTACGGGTAAATATTGCTCCACCAGTGTCTGCATAGTTATTTTTGAAAGTTACATTGTTTAAAATAATGTTACCTCCAGAATAAATCGCTCCTCCAGTTTTTCCTCTTGCATTAATAAGATTAAGATTAGAAATTGTAATATTATCACCTATAATCTCAAAAATTCCAGCCTGATTGGATGCGTCAATAGTGTAACCATTACCATTAATCACATAATTATTTTTATCTATTTCAATCCCGTTTTCAAGTTTACCATCAGTTGCATTATCATATATATAATCTTGTTTTATTTCTATAGTGTGTGTACTTGAATCAATTTCTTCTTGAAGTGCAGTAAAATTTCCTTCAGCCGAAACAACACTAATTGAAATGAATAAAACAAGCAAAACTAGAAATATTTTAATTTTCATCATTCTGTACTTCTCCTAAATTTAAGTAAAATATATTATATTTTTAATTTTAAAAAAGTTTAACTCTATTATTGAAGGAATGTTTTTCTAGAAAAAAATTCATCAAATGTTACTTCATGAAAAACATGATAAATAATGTAAAAAAAAATAAATCACATTTAATCAACATTTTTTCAATACAAATCATTATATTAAACTAATTAAAAAACTAATAATATGTTAGAACTAGAAGAATTACTAGAAATTTTCAATAATGGAAAAACATTAACAATGGACGAAGAAGGAGCAGAAGCCTGTAATTATTACTCTCGCGAAGCACAAAAGATAACCTGCGAATTAAATTACCAGTATCATGAATTTGATGAAATTAGAGAAATATTTTCTAAATTAATCGGAACCAAAGTAGATGGTGAATTCAGACTTTTCCCACCATTTTTCACTGATTTTGGAAAAAACATACATATTGGAAAAAACGTTTTCATTAATGCTGGTTGCAAATTCCAGGACCAAGGAGGGATTTACATAGGTGATGATGTGTTGATTGGACATAATGTTGTTCTTGCAACATTAAATCATGAAGAAGAACTTGAAAAAAGAGAAAACCTATGTCCTTCACCCATAAAAATAGGCAATAAAGTCTGGATAGGTTCTAATGCTACCATATTGCCAGGAGTTACAATTGGCGAAGGGGCAATCATTGCAGCAGGTGCAGTTGTAACAAAGGACGTCAGTGCAAAAACAGTAGTCGGTGGTGTTCCAGCCAAATTTATTAAAAAAATTGATTGAATATACCTACCATATAATGAAAGATAGCATGAATTATTTGGATAAACAATAATAAAAATAACAAAATTTTAAAACCATCATTTAATTTAAAGAATATTCAATGAATTAAACATTATTTTAATTCATTAAATGTTTGGTAGACGAGTTAATTAAGACAATTTCTTTTGAACTTTTTCACTTTCAAGTTCTCTGATTGCATTGGATGAAATCCATCTGCAGGTTTTATCATCAAATTGAGAGATTTCATAAGCAGCATCCAATGCTTTTCTATTACATTCAATGTCTCTTTTTCCAATTTGTCTTAAAGCCCAGTTAACTGATTTTTTAACAAAATTCCTTTCATCAAAAGAAGCTTTTTTAATTAATGGAAAATATTTATCAAAATATTTGGATTCAGCCTTCTTATCACGAACTGCAATAACCGCAATCAAACTGAATGCAGTTCTTTTAACGAATTCCTTTTCAGACTCACACCATATGAAAATGTTATCCCTGGCTTCCGGCAAATCAACAAGTAAGTTAAGACAGGCCTGGTCTACAATATCCCATGAATAGAATGAATTAACCCATTCGTTCAATTGTTTAGAAGTGACTTTCCCTTTTTCTTCTATCATCGTAGCAAGCAAATGAGATTCATGATAAGGATGATTCCATAGTTCAATGGCCAAATCATGATTTTTTCCAATTTCTTTAGCTAATTTTCTAATAACTGGAAGTCTAATACCATATGAATATTCGCATCCTATTGCAAATCTTTTATTGGAATTAACAACTTTTTCATCAGATATTTCTTCAAAATAAGCAATTACTTCTTGAAAATTCATATCATCCATCCAAAATAGCTTCCCTAACCTTTTCAACTGCAATTTCTTTTTTTGCAGGATAAGCGGCAATTTTTATTTTAAGATGAATAGAATCTCCAGAATCTTTAATGGTTAATTTTTCATCTATGGCATCTAATTTATCCAAATCCACAGATTCTAAAAGCAAATTAAAAAAAGCTTTGGTGTATCTTTTCTTAGAAACAACACCAGATAAAATTATTATTTTATCTTCAGTTAAACCTTCGGCCTCTTCTGCTTCTATTTCAGCCTCAGGCAAAATATTTAAAATAGCTTGTGACAGTTCTTCAGCATCTTCATTTTCATAAACAAAGACTCTAAATTTTATATTATGTATCATGAAAATCAAAAAAAGAGTAGTAAAAAGAGAGATTATAAATCTCTTCTTCTTGCTTGTTCACTACCTTTTCCTTTAGATTTTATTCCACGTCCTTTGTTACCAGCACTAGTTAAGCCTCTTAAAGCTCTGTTAGTGTGTTTTTTGGAGCAAATCCAATTGATTTTTTTATCGTTAATGATAGAAGGACTTTGTGGATCTACTAAAATAACTTCGTAGTATTTATATTTACCGTCAGACCATACCCAGTAAGAGTTTAATACTTCTAAGTTAGGGTATTTTTTGCCTACTCTTTCTTCAGCAATTCTTTGAATAGATTTAGCTTGAGTGATTTTGTTTACACCCATTCTTTTAGGTTTACGACCGCCTTTGAAACGTGATTTTCTTCTTCCACCACGTCTTACTCTGGTTCTTACTAAAACAAAACCTTTTTTAGCTCTGTAACCTAAACTTCTAGCTCTGTCTAATCTAGTAGGTCTGTCAATTCTTTGTACTACTTTTTGACGTCTCCATTGTGGAGCTCTTTGCCACATGAGTTCACGTACGTAAGACTCATCCGGGTTTTTCCAAGCATCTCTAATATATTTATACATAAATTTCACCTTTTTTTGTTCAGCTATAAAAGCCACATCCAATGGGAACTTATCCCAAAAAAAGCAAACTGCTAAAATTTTAACAGTAATAAAATATTTGTTTTAAGTACATATAAAGTTAATGTTTTTTTAGGACTCTTTTAGAAATATTTTAAAATTAATGAATTTAATTTCATATCCTTCATAGACTTCATCTACACCAAAGCTTACAACAACACCATATAACTCTTTTCCGCCATCCATTAGTTTAGACAATACATAATTATCTTTTCGTGGAACATAACCTATTTTTTGGCCATTATACTTAACCAGAATGGCATGCTTGTCATATTCGTTTGAAGCTTCACGAAGCAAATCCAGTTTATCCCTAACTTTAATTATCGGAAAAATATCATCTATATAATCAATATAATCCAAACCTGCAACATAGGTCTTTATTAAAAATATATCCTTTAAAAAAGGCTTTAACTTGCCCCCATTTTGAAGAAAACCTACAATATCAGTTATATCTGAATTGGGTTTTTGAATATTTGCCATTTAAATCAAATCATTAATTTTATTTTCAAGTTCTAAAATGTCTTCTTTTCTATCTTCAATCAGTTCATTAAGCATGTTTTTATATTTCTGGCCAGATTCATCATCTTCAAGCAATTCTTTTTTATTAAAAGGATACTTTTTCTTAAGTTCCATTACTTTATCTTCATATTCCTGAACCAATCTTTTTAAATCATCTATCTGAGTAGTTTCTTCTCCAGCATTTTCAGGAAGAATAGCAGCAACAGATTCCAAACCTTTTAAATCACCATGTTCAAAGCAATATACTGCCCTATAAAATAAATTCAATTCAAAAAATGTCTGATTAGGATTTAAATCAGGATGTAATTTTTTAACAAGCATCCGATAAAGTTTTTTAAGTTTCTTTGTATCACTTTCAGATAATTTTTCAGGAGTATTTTCTTCAAGAGACTTGATTTCATCTATTTGGGCCTGTACCTGCTTTTCGTATTCTTCAAACTCTTCTTGCAGTATCCTTTCAATCTTATCTAAATCAATTTCATTTCCATGGTTAATTTCAATTTGGATTAGCTGAAGCTTTCGTTTTAATTTATCTATTTTAAGTTCCAGATTATACAATTCATATTCTAATATTCCAAACTTCAAAACATATTGTCTTTCAATTTCCGGACCCACATGACTTATTAAATTATCATATTGCAAAATTAACTGTGCTAACTGATCTTTTAAACTTGTTACTTCAGGATGAATAATTAATGTCATTTGAATCAATCCAATTTATTACAAAAATATTTATTTTTAAATTAATATAACTTTTTTGTAGAGATATTATGAAAATGCCAGATACTATTGATTCAAAGTTATTTGCTCCCTGTGGAGTTAATTGTATTAGCTGTGAAAGATACCAAAATCCATGTGTAGGCTGTTTGGTTGGGGATGATGGGAAAAATAAAGCTAGTTTGAAATGTAAAATCAAAGCCTGTTTTGATACTAAGAATTTTAGTTACTGTGGTCGATGCAGCGAATTTCCATGTCCTTTAATGAAAAAGCATTCTAAGAAATATTTTAAGAGACATGATTTTAATACATTGGACAGTGCTAAAAGAATTAAAACTACAGGCATCGGAAAGATGATGACACAGGATCGTGACAGATGGATGTGCCCAGAATGTGGTGGAATAATTCATTTTCAGACAAAAACTTGTTCAGAATGTGGCTTTAAAGGTGATTGAATGGAATTCTATTTAATTAATGGTGGACCAAGAAAGAAATACAGTACAGCAAAACTTTTAAACAAAGTTCATGACGGAATTAACGACGAATTAACAAAAAATAATATTGGAGAATTTAACATTAATACCATAATGTTATATGATCTGGATTACAAAGGCTGCAAATCCTGTTTCCACTGCAAAAAGATTGGTGGAAAATATTACGGACAATGCCCAATAAAGGACGATTTAAGGGAATTGCTTCCAAAAATCCATGAAAGCGATGCTGTGGCATTTGCAAGCCCAATATATTTTGGAAATGTGACTGGGCAGTTGAGAAGCTTTTTGGAACGACTGATTTTTTCAAAATTAGTTTACGGAAGAGAATCTTTAGCTGAAAAAAAACCAAATGCGATAATATATACAATGAATGCTACAAAAGAACAAGCGGATGCGATGTATGAAAATACTCTTTTTAAACCTTTTGAATCAGCTTTAGAATATAACTTTGGAAAACCTTATTCGCTGAAAATATATGACACATATCAGTTTAAAGATTATTCATTATATGAAAATTATCTATTTGATGAAAAAGAAAAAGCAAAAACCCTTGAAGAACAATTTCCTAATGATTTGAACTCCGCATATAATTTGGGTGTAAAATTAGCTAGAGATACATTATAACTAAAAACATAATATTTATATAATAAATATAACAATAGTTTTAATTGTAAATTAACTATTGTTATTAGATTAACAATGAGTTATATTACTCACCCATTTGTATATATTTAAGAGATTTGGGGTTAAATTCCCCATAATACTCTCTTTATTCTAATTTTTGATTTATTTCGCGAGCTTCTAAATAATAATAGATATAAAAACCTAACCAGAATATCGCTGCAAAAATAACTGCAATAATAACCCATTCTACTATTACACCAATGCCGAAAGTTAATGGTAACCATCCGAAATATATGGCTACGCTAAACAATACCGTAAATCCAATAGCCATTTGGAACAACACCTGCAAAGGCAAAGACAAATCTTCCCTATCATAGATTAAACCGCTCAAAGAAAATGCCCATCCAATCACAATTGATCCGAAAAATGCATTAATTACATCATAACCTGAAAAAGCAACATTTTGCGGTCCGGACTGAAATGCAATCAATACCTCTATTAATGCAATGATAAAACAACCAACAAAAGCTCCTAATGCAAGTCTTTCTATTAAATCACTGATTTTCATAATTAACACCTACAAACCCAATGCCTCTTTAAACTCAGGCAAATATTTTCTTGAAATATTATCCTTTAAACCATTCTTCAACATTATAAACATCATACCCTTTAATGATGGAGCTACACGATCAATCTTTTTAATATTAATAATTGTTGTTTTTGATATGCGAACAAAAGACTGATTTAGAGACTCTTCAACCTGATATAATGCTTTTTTAACAGCATATTCATCATCCTGAGTATAAACCTTAACAACCTTATCTTCAACACGAATCATGAAAATTTCATCATATTCCAAAAAGGTAATATCCTTTCCTTTTTTAACTGCAAGCATGTCATTTTTTGATTCATCTTCTAAAAGATTTATTGCCTTTTGAATATTGTCCGTTAGCTCATTTGTATGAATATCTGCATACGGTTCCTCAACATCTCTTGAAAAGAACAAATTTACTTTCATTTTGACAATTTCTCCATTTCTTGTTTGATTTTTCTTTCTCTGTATTCTTCGCCACAAATATCTTCAAATACAAATGCTTTTAAAAAATCTTTTAATACACCTATACCCCAGAAAAATGCCGGAAACATTACCCACCAGAAGTCTGGTGAAAAAACTGCATTAATTATTGCTAAAAATCCATTTACACAAATGTATGACATCAAATTTTTATAAAATCTAAGTTTTTTATCAACCCTTTCAGCTGCTCTTTCATAATCATTCATTTAGAAAACCTCTGTAAACTTCGTTAATAATAGTTAGATTAACAATATATAAAGGTCTAATTATCACTTCAACTAAGATGCAGAAATACACATGTGAAATGCAAAAAATAGAAAGTGAAAGGTAACTATATTGTAATAGTTACCAAATAATATAAAATTGAAGTTAAAGCAGGAACAGTTAAATTATCAATTCCACCATAACTTAAAGCTTCACAAATCGTTGCAACAGCAGAAATTCCTAAAATAGCTGCCAAATTAAAGTTAGGCATTGGATAACCGATTGTTGAGAAAACCATCCAGACAAATACACTCATTACTGTTGTTACTACAAACATGGTAAGTGATCCTTCCAATGATTTTTCACCGCCGAATACCTTATATTTGACTCTGCCGAATTTTTGACCTATCAATGCTGCAAAACCATCACCATATACCATAGGTACAATAGCTAGTGCAACAATCCACAGGTGATTGGAAAATACAGCAATCAGAACTGTCCAAATACCCGCATAGAAGAACAAACCTAAAGCATGACCGGATTCAGTTACGCTGTTTTCAATTTTGATAGGTGAATATTCAGTCAGGAAGAACAATGCTATTGTAATCGGTAAAGTTAAAAACCAAACCATTACCCAGGGATCTGAGAAAAACGGCATGGCAAATATCATATTACCGACCATAATGTGTAAAAATTTACGTGAAACCTCAGGTCGGGTTTTTAAAACCATTTCTGCTATTACAAATATGGCAGCAACATAAATATAAACAACAATTAATGCCAGAATATCAGACCATATCATTATTTATCATACTCCCCGTATTCACAGCCGGCATTTTCCATTTTTACATGATCAATTAACGTACCGTCTTTTTTATATAATTTAATTTCACCCCAACCGTTTCCACCATTCCATAAACGATTGTGGCGTTTTTGTCCGTCAGGAGCTTCATAATTAATAAACATCATTTCATCACGTTTGCAGTACAATACCATTTCCATACGTGAATTTTTATTTGATGCATTTACATGCCATGTGTGGACATCATCTCCCTCTTCAAAATCAAAATCAATTTTAACCATGTTCCAGAACCTTGCAAAGTTGTATTCATACATGGTTCCTTCATAATAAAATCCAATTAATAATTTACGTGGAATAGATATTCCAAATGCTTTTGGTCTTCCACCACCTGCTTCAAATGCAGAATTGTTTAATTTTTTACCTGTTTTAAGACTGGTTAAATTACATGAAGAAATCCAAAGCCATGGAGAGGTAAAGTCTCCACCCCAGTTTTTATCAGCATATCCATATGATTTTTCAGGAATAACTTCATATTCAACACCATCAAGCCAAATACTTCCACTGTATTCAGTTTTAATTCCTTCAGCATGCCAAAACATTTCAAAAGAGTTTAATTTCCTAAATAATCCATTTGCACCATAACCAACATTAAAAGTAATCTGCTTATCAATATCCAAATCCCATCTCATATCCCCAGCATCACACATATACTCAGGATGGTTTTTGGCATCTTCTTCGGTTACCGTACATGATCCAGACATATGGGTTTCAGTTAGAGAACAGTCCCCTACACGAATATCCAATTCATTGTCCGGACATTGGAAATCTTTCATTGAGTAAAAATTATGAATTTGTTTAGGATTTTTACCCCAGGTTCCTACCTTCATCATGAAATAAGAAGGTTTTTTACCTAATTTTTTATTTTCAGGATCCTGACCTAATGTAGGTTTATCCTCAGCTAATGCAGGGTTACACACAAAATACTCAATAAAAAATGGTTTTGCTTCACCCGTTTCCTTATTATATGCAGTAAGTGAATGCCACCACCAGTCATAACCTTTTTTTGCAAGCGGTCCCTTAAGCATAAAATAGTCTCTTTCCAAATCACTTTTATTCATAAGTAATCCTCCCAATACAATATAATATTTATCTAAAATATAATAAAAATATTATCATTAATGTTGTATCAAATGTTAATTTGAATGGAAGTTTTTCCGAATATAATTCTAAAAAATAATCTGTCAATTTATTTTAAATAAAGAATAAAATTTATCATTTCGCTGATTCTCAAAAATACATAATTCAAAAAAAATATAAAACACCTCAAAAATATTAAATATATAAATAACAATATATTTTAATTAGTAATTTAAAGGAATGCAATATTATGGGTGCTAATTCTGTTGATAATAAAAAAGATATTTACTATATTACTTGTTTATCAGTTATATCAGCAATTTCTGTTGTTATTTTACACGGATCACTAATACGCTTTAGTAGTGCATGTCCTTCTAAATTTTGGATTATAACCAATTTTATAATGTGTCTATTATTTTTTGCTGTTCCTATCTTTTATATGATTTCCGGTGCAACTTTAATGGATTATCGTGAAAGATATAACACCAAGACCTATCTTTTAAAACGTTTTAAGAAAGTAGGAATTCCATTTATATTTTGGGTTATTATCTATTGTTTATTTAGAATTTACTACATGAAAATACCTGTAGAAGGAAATATTTTATTGTTTCTTTATAATGACTGCATAGAAGGAAGTATAATGTGGTTTTTCATACCGTTATTTGCAATATATCTCATTATACCTCTTTTAAACAGCATCCCTAAAGAAAAAAGAATTAAACTTTTCACAGTTTATTCCGTCTTAATTTTTATATTTGTTTCTTTAATACCTTCTTTAATTCATATTTTCAGTATCCCACTGAATATACGTCAGGAATTTATCTTTACAAGTGGACTATTTATTTATCCATTATTGGGGTATGTATTAAATGAAATTAATTTAAGCAAAAAATATCGGATGATATTTTATGTATTGGGTATATTAGGCCTTTTAGCTATGTTTTTACCAACACAATCAGTTTATGATACCACTCATCAATCAACTTATCTGTTTAAATCATATTCTTATCCATCTACAGTTCTATATTCAATTGCTATTTGGATTTTTATAAAACAGTTATGTAATAATTATGACTTTACCAATAAATTTAAAAAAATCGTATATTTCTTTAAGCCATATACATTTGGATTATATATGGTTCATTTTTATTTAATCATAGTAATTGCCCATTGTTTAAAAATGGATTTAACATCATTTTCAACTACAATAATAATTCCATTAATTGTTATTCCAATATCCATTTTGATATTATATATAATGAAAAAAATACCTATTGTGAGAAATATTGTTCCTAATTAATACTACTATTGTTTAGAATCAAAAAAAATTAAAAAAGCTACTGACGGGACTTGAACCCGCAACCTCCGCCTTACGAGGGCGGCACACTGCCAATTGTGTTACAGTAGCAAAAAAATTTCTGAAAAACAATTAAAAATCAAGTTTTTCAGAGGCTTGAACTACCTCAACTTTATAGAAGTTGAGAATTATTACTTCACGGGCTGTATACTCTAATGATTATAGGATTACCGTGCTATCCCCCTCGTTCCGAAGGTTCAGACAGATTAAATTAATATTGCTTTTTAAACTTGGTTATCGTTGAAAAAGTATTTAATTTAATTTTGTCACTGTCATTTATTATTTTTGTTATCCTGCTATTTAAATTTCATCAGAGAGCATTTGAAAATTAATACTCCTCTTTGTGCAATTCAGCAATGACTTGTAGAAGTCATGGTATTCTTGCATTAATTAGATAAATCTAAATCACTTTAAATCATAAATTATTTTCTAGCCTTACCCACTCTGCGCGCAATAACTAATTCACCAACAGAAATTAATCCTGCAAAGAATTTTTCCAATCCTCCTGTTGCCCAAATAGCTTCACCAAAAGTGGAATTCATAATATTTTCTTCATATTCTTCAGGAGATATTTTTACACCAGTAGTTTTTTTGGAAACCAAAGCTGAAGCGGCCATCAATTCTTCCCAGGTAACACCTTTAAGCTGATTTTGCATCGCCTTATATAATTTTACAACTTTAATATCATAAAGTTCAGATAATAATTCCACAATATCACAGGCACGAACCATACCTATGACCTGATTATCATCATTAATAACAGGAACTGTAACAAATTTATTATTTGCAGTTAAAAGAACGGCAAGTCTTGCAGGAGCATCTTCATGAATAGTAGTAATTTCTTCATAAGAACTCATGATTTCACTAATTTTTTCATTACCTTCTCTTAAACCTCTTGTTATATCAAAAGAAGTTACCCATCCAATCAATTGTTTATTTTCATTAACAACAGGACATGTAAATCTTCTTATTTCTTCCATAACTTTAGATACTTCAACAACACTATCATCGCTATTTAAATATGCGAAATCCTTATCCATTAACTCTTTAGCTTTCAAAACAATACCTCCTATTCAATTTCTACACGTTTTAGTGCTTCAACAGGACAATGATTACTACATTCAACACAGCGAATACATTTATCATCATCCAATACAACTTCCCCATCTTCTAACCGTATAGCATCAACAGGACAATTTTCTTCACATAAGAAACAGTTAACACATAAATCGTGATTAACTTCAATTTTTCTACTGTGAACTATAGGCCCCAGAATCCTATCCAATGTAATGGCACCATCATTTTTTGAAATTTCAACACAGGCACTGCATCCAATACACAATTTCTTATTGATATAAGGGTATAATGTATCATCATCTAAATCAATACCGGTATCAAAGCCCATTTTATCAAAAAATTCTTTAAATTCTAAAGTAAATGCATTTGTAGGACATAAATCAGCACAGTCTTGCCAATTATTACCTTGAGTGTAATCAATTTTAATGTCATTCATTCTAACAGTTCTATGATAATAACGGACATTATTTACACTGTATTCCATGAAACCTTCATCCTCATCATCACCTTCATGATAAGTAACAACATTTTTAATTAACTTAATAGCTGAAACAGGACAGGTTTGAACACAAATTTCACATTTAACACATTTATCAGTAATTTTAGCTAACCTGAAAATATTAGCAGGTTCAATAGCATCAACTGGACATGCACCAACACAAGTATTACATCTCACGCATTTCGGTGCAACGGCAATAATTTCTTCTTCAGTTTTAAAATCGGATAACTCAAATTGGAAATCATCACCATCATCATCTAATTCAACAGATTTTAAAAGAACTTCACGTTCCAAACTTTTCATCTGTTTTATAAACGACACATACATATTATTACCTACATGTTATTTTTAATTAATCTCATTAATAAATTCTTTTAATTCATTTGATTTAGGAAATTTCTCCATTCCAAATCCACCAATAGCCTTACTGGCTACCCAGTTACCTATTTTACATGATTTTTCTAAATCATATTCCTTTAAATAAGCATATAAAAATCCGCTGTTAAAACTATCTCCAGCACCAGTAGTATCAACAACATCACATTTAAATGCACCAACATCACATTCTTCATTATTATTACAAGCATAAACTCCCTGAGAACCTCTTTTAACAACAATTGTACTAATACCACTATCAAAAAGCTTTTTAGCCAATTGTTTATAAGAGGACTCATCATCATTAAATAATAATCTTAATTCAGATTCATTTATCAGTAAAATGTCACACCTATCCAAAATTGGTTTTATTTCATCAAATCCTTTTTGAACATATAACATTCCAGGATCAAAACTCAAAACGCAATCCTTATTTAATTTTTCAAGTAATTCTATCTGAGTTTTAAATGAATCACCAACAAAAGAAGTATAATGCATTATTTTACATCTCATAATGTTTAGAGCATTAATTTCATCAATTACAATTTCATCATTAACTCCCGGATCCACATAAAGACACCTGTCACCATTGGAGTCGACAAAACCCAAACATTTACCTGTACTTCCCTCATCAGCATAAATTAAATTATTTGAAAAAACTCCATTAAATGCCAAATTATATTCGATTAACTCGCCGTCATCATCTTCAGCTATTTTACCTATAATTGAAGTTGATATGCCCAATCTAGATAAACCAACAATTGTATTAGCTGCAGAACCTCCCGGAGTATCCTGACTAGTTTTAATAAAACTTTCTTCGTCTGCTCCAGCAATATTCTCAACAGAGTATAGTTTATCTACATTCAATGCTCCAAATCCTATAACTTCTGCATTTAAATCATCATCAAGCATTTCCATAGTAAAACCTTATTTCAATATATCTAATAAATTATAAATTTTATCCCCAAGTTTTCCATCAAAATTACCTGCAGATATTCCAATAACACCATCAACATCAATAGCTGCATCAATACCTGCTTTTAATGCTTTAAACATTGCATCCACATTTGTGGCATTAACCACTATTTCAGGAATATAATTAACATTTTCAGGTACTTTTGATTCATTACCTAACTTTTCTTTTAAAGAAGGACAATAATAATGATTAGTAGTAGGTCCAATTTCAGGATAATTGGTTTCTGGTTTTGAAGCTGCTGAACAAACATCAAATGGAGTGGTTGCTCCCTCAACTTCCATTATAGCATTAATTATAGCATCACCAGCAGTTATTACAGCTTCAGGGGTTTCACATAAATACCAGAAATTACCTCCCATTATACCATCATTAATTTTAAATTTTTCTTCAATTTGGAAATCAGGGACTGCAATAGGTACATTTATCATTCGGCGACCGTATTCTTCAACAATCCATTCCCATCCATCACCACAGTGACCTACAATATCCATCATTTCAATATAATCATCACTTTCACCATCAGAATAATCAAAAATGCGTGTAAATGGCTTAACCAATACATCCTGCCTTAAACGATAAGACAATTCAAAAGCGAATTTTTCCTTATCATCACCACCTAACCAATACTGTACAACAGCACCAAAACGGCCGTCGGGAGTTTCACTTTTATCCAAGAATCCTTCAACACCACCTTCTACTCTACCAATAACTGCACTTGGAGTTGAAGTAGAGTCATATGCTGCTCTTTTAACAATTTCTTCAGTTGGTCCTGTAATTAAAGCTCTCACATATTTACCTTCAAAAGCTTCAAAAAATGTGTCTTCGACTTTATCATAATTCATTTTATCCAAGTCCTCCTATGTCTTCGCCACGAATATTATTTCGCATATCAACACTTTCTTTTAATATTTTATCATAATTTTTATCATCAACAATTTCAATAATAGGATAATTTTTATCATCAAATACATCAAAGAATTTATCATTGATTTCTTTTGAAATATTATAATCCAAAAATAATTTATTTAAATCATTCTGTGAGTTATAATCATCAATAAACTGTAAAACTTTAGCTTTATCATAATTTGCATAAATATCTGCAATTACAGCAGTAGCTACTGCACTTGGAGAAACAATAGCAAATTCAGCTACTTTAAGAGGATATTCATTACCATTGAAAGATATTGAAATCCCATTATTTTTACGGGCAAATTCCAATGCCTCCACATCAGTAATACTATCACCAATATAGAGAAGATTGTTGATATCCACATTATCTCTTTCAATGATAGTATCAATAGCTAATTTTTTACCTAATCCACCAACAACATCAATTTTTTTGATTTTTTCATAAATATCCATTTTTGGAATTTCATTAAAGAAAATCTCATCAAATAATTCATAATCCTCAGGATTATCCAATATTTGAATTTTGTATTCTGCCATTTTAGACAATTCTTCATCATTTAAATGTAGTGCATCTACATCAACATTTGTGTAAAATGTATTTTCAAATGGGAATTCCATATAATTAGATAATGCTTCAATATATTGACCATAACTAGTACTAACTATGTAAGTATTCATAGCTCCCATCAAGTATTTTAATAGAAATTTTGAATCCTTAATTGCATATATATTATTTTTTGAAAAATTAATCAAGTCCTTATTTTTAAGATTTTCAAGAACGAAAAATGGCAAGATAAATTTTAATGTATTTCCTACTTTATAACCTTCTTTTTTAACGATATCCGCAAGATAGTCATCATATAAACTAAGAATTTTAAATAATTCATCACCATTTTCAATGAAATGTGCACATAATTCAAATGCATTATCATTAAGTGTTAGTGGACCTTCGCAGTCTGTTATAAAAGATTTTTCAAACATTAATTCACCTAAAGTTAATAATTCTTATTGAATCAACAGGACAAATTGCCTCACAAGTTCTACAGTAAATACATTTATCTTCAACAAATTCAACATGATCATCTGCCAAAACCAAAGCATCATTTGGACAATTTCTCACACAAATTGCACATGCCTGACATTTAGTTGTAGAAATAGATAACTCACCTTCCCTTTGTTTGAAGAGGTAAGATCTCGCATAATACAAATCAGTGTCTTTACTATAGTAATAATCATCATAAGCTCCAATTGCATCAAATTGACATTTTTCAACACATTTTCCACAGTAAACACAGTTATCATTAATTGAAATTGGACTAGGACCATTAAGCTCTATAGCATCAACAGGACATACATTATAACATTCACCACAGGCAATACATTTTTTAGAATAGACTTCAATATTTCTATCCATCAAATAAGAACCAAATAACCTGTCAAAATTATTGAGTTCAATACTTGAATCCAGAACAATATCCAGTTCCTTTTCCATTTGGTCATTAACTTTACATTCAATGAAATTCTCAAAATTCTGATTATCGAATTCGAAAGACATTGATGTAGCAACCTTTTTAAGAACAGAATTAAGGCTGATTAAATCCAAGGACAGCCTTTTCATATCATTGTCTGCAATACTGGATACAATATCAAATGATTTAATTTCACTATACATTTTATATGCCTTTTTACGTGAAGCATATCTTATTGCCCCTGAAGGACAGGAATGCATACATTCTTCACATCTTGCACAGTATCCTGGATTAATATAAGGCAGTTTATTTGTTCTTCCAACAGTAATTGCACCTGTTGAAGGACAAACTCTAGTACATGTCATACAGCCAATACATTTATCTTGATTGACAACAATTGCTTTACCTCCTTTAACAGTTTTAGGAAGTAACTGACCATATTTAATTGCATCAGTAGGGCATACTCTGAAACAGTACCCACAACGAACACAAGTGTCCTTATCTATTTCACTGTGTGGCGGGTGTTTACCATCATTAAAAATATGAATAGACCCATTTTTACAAGCCTGTACACATGCACCACATGCTTTACATAATTTAATGTTAATATTTGGAACTTCTTCTTTAATAGGAGGATCCATTTGAACATCTAAAGAAATTGCATCATATGGACATGCATTACGACATAAAACACAACCGAAGCAAGTATTTTTTATTTTAACAAGACCGTCATCATCATCCATATAAATTGCATCAATAGGACATGAACCAAGACATGGTTTATCAACACAATTTTCACATTTTGTTTGATTAATCAAATAATCAACATCAACACGCCTTAATGGCCTTGGAGTTTTAGTATAACTATCAATCATAACACTCACTCCATCAAAATCTCCTCATTTAAATTAGATGCTTTCACAGTAACATGAATAATCCTATCTTCAGCCAATGAAAATTTAGCTATGAAATATTTAATTACTGAGAAAGGACATGTTTGGTAACATATACTACATCTTAAACATCTATCCTTATCCCTAACAATAGTATCTGCATCATCATCAAATGAAATACATTTTGTAGGACAGTCAGAGATACATAATTGGCATTTCTTACATTTATCCTTATCCCAATCAATAATTCTAATTTTAAGTCTATTAATTGCATTGGAAATAATTTGAAAACTGACTTCTTCATCTGGAATAATCTTAAGAGCCTTATCCCAGATGTCATCTAAAGGAAGATCATATTGAAGCAAACTATTCTTTTCTAGCGCCCTTAAATCTTTCTCTTTTGAATTAACATAATCTTCAATATAGTTAACAGTAAGAAGGATTAAATCCTTTTGACCATTAAGATTTTCAACAAATACCTCTTTCATTGCTCCGTTAACCGGGCAAACATCAATACAATCACCACAGGCAATACAATTAAGTTGATCTACATGCAGTTTATCATTAACAAGAGAAATTGCTCCGACAGGGCATTTTTTCATACATTTTTTACATTTAATACATAAAAAGTCATCAACAATGTATTGTTTTTTTGAAGGAATAATATTGAATTCCGGCATGATTAAATGGTTTTCACCACATTCCAATGTTTTTGGATCTGTAGGACAAACTTCAGCACAGAAACCGCAACGAATACAGGCCCCAGGATTAATTACAGGAAAAGTTAATCCCTCTCCGGTTTCATCATCCTTTTCACGAACAATCTTAATTGCATTAGGTGAAGGACAAGAAACAGTACAGGCACCGCATCCAATACAATATTCCTTATTTACTTTTGGAAAATCCCTAAATCTTTCCGGTTTTTCAGCAAGTTCCGGTAAAGATTTAGCATTAGTAAATGCATCAGCCCATGCTTTTTTCGCAAAATCATAAATATACCAAATTAAAGATGACATTTACTTTACCCCACAAATATCTGTTAAATAAGTTTCACCATGTTCATTTGTAACTGCAACTCTCTCAGCACATGCAACACATGGGTCACTAGAAGCATAAGTTGAAACAGCATCAGAAACTGAAGCAACATCCCTAATCATATATTTAGCACAGGAATCCATATTTGGAATACTTGGAGTTCTTATGGAAATATGCTTAATTAAATTACCGTTAGTTTCAATTGTATAGGTTACTTCACCACGAGGAGCTTCATTTCTCCATTGTGCATAACCTGATTTGATTTCCACAGGAGTACGGATTTCACCTTTAGGAATATTTTCAATAGCTTGCCTAACTAAACTAATGGATTCGGGAATTTCATCAAAACGGTTTAATGTTCTTGCGTAATTATCTCCCTCTTTTCTCCAAATAGTATTAAAGTCAAAATAATCCTTGTATGTTGGGTGGTCTTCACGATAATCATATTTAATTCCGGAACCTCTGCCTATTGGACCGACTGCTCTTCCCTTAATAGCTTCTTTTTTAGTCATAACACCAACACCCTTACAACGAAGAGCCAAAGCAGGACCTTCAGCAAACATTTCTCTTGTAATTTCAAAGCCCTCTTCAATTTTTTTAAGATTTTCCAAGATTGGCTTGAAATGGCGCTCATCAGCATCCATTCTAACTCCACCAACAACATTCCAACCCATATTTACCCTATTTCCAGTCAATAGTTCAATGGCATCCATTGCATATTCTCTTAATTCCAATACATGCATAAATAAAGTTTCATGGTCCATTGATTTGAAGAATGTTGAGTTTCCAAGAAAATGACTTTGAATTCTGTCTAACTCATTAGTAATAACTCTTAAAAATTGTGCTCTAGGAGGCGCTTGAACACCGCAGATTCTTTCAATTGTTTCTGCAAAAGTCTGAGTATGCTCATATGAACAGATTCCGCAAACTCTTTCAGATAAATAGATACCTCTCTGCCAGGTTTGACCTTCAATAATTTTTTCAATGCCTCTGTGAACATAACCGTATTCAATTTCTGCCTTTACAACACGTTCTCCTTCAGTTTGAAGTTTAAGTCTTATAGGCTCTTTTAAAGCAGGATGAATAGGACCAATTGGCAATATCATTTCTTTTCCCTCCCACGATCAGCAATAGCTTGAGGACCAACAGCCAAAATAGCTTCCAAAATTTCACTAGGCCTTGGCGGACATCCTGAAACTGCAGCATCAACAGGAATAAAATCAGAAGCGGGAGCATAAACATGACCTCCCTCTTGATTAAATACATCTCCTGACTGCGGACAGTTTCCAATAGCTACTACAATTTTTGGTTCAGGAGCTTTGTCATAAACTCTCTTTAAGTTTGTTCTCCATTGCTCTGTAACAGCACCTGTTAATAACAGAACATCAGCTTCACGAGGATTATTGTGGACATAAATACCATATTGCTCCAAATCATATCTAGGAGATAATAATGCGACACATTCAACATCACATCCATTACATCCATATCCTTAATTGAATCTAACATTTTTACCCTCTTTATCTAGAATTTTTTAATAACTGGAATAATTCTTTTTGACCTTCTTTTAACACATCAGAATAATTTTTACCATCCATTATTTGACTTGCTAATTTTTCTTTAAGTTTATCACCATCTTCTTTAGAAAGCAAACCTAAATTACCTACAAACCAGCATAGTCTTAAATCAGCATGTAATTTTTTAACTAAACATTGATAATGTGCGGTTTCAAAGGTAGCATGCAAAGATAATACTTCAGACATATCCAATAAATCAAAGAACATATGCTCTACTTCTTCAGGAGTACAGTCAAAATCTTCCGCTAAAGGAAGAATAATATCCCTTTGGCACACGTAAGTTTTTACCATACGATCTTTCATCATTTCTAATTTTGCTTCATCATCCATTGAAATCACATCATTTAATCAAGTGTAATGCTAAATAAATAATTATAGCTATTGTCAAACCAATAGCAGTTTCTTTTCTTCCATATCCCGGTCTTTCACCCATGACAAAACCGGCTAAGAGAAATCCAATTCCTCCCAGAATCATATTACCTGAATTAAAACCTAAAATCCAACCAACGATAGACATTATGCAAGTTTTAATATCTAAACTACTATCAGCAACATAAGGTTCACCATGTAACTTATAACTGTATAATAATCCGAGAATGGAACCAATAACAAATGTAAGCAAATAAATTAAATAATCTAACATAATATCTCCTTAAATTGGTTTATAAAGTAATATAAATGAACAAATAATTACTATAAATGTTACGAAAAACATTATTTTCTCTAAATTTTCAATTTTATGTGCAAAATGACCTTTATTAGTTAACAATACAAGGATAGCTAAAATTAACCCCAAAATTGGGATTGGAGCTAAAATTGTAGAATGGAGAACTGTTGCAAGCAAACCAACAACAATTATACCAATTGCAACCAATGAAGTTAAATATACTATGACTTTTTCTGAACTCATCTTATCCCCATCCTTAAATTAATATCATTACTACTGTTCCGATAAAACAGACAGCCCCCATAGTTATTTGAGTCATTACAGAATGATTTGGATTTAATATTGGAGTTGTTGAATTAATAAATCCTGTAATAAATGTTAATACAATCATTCCAATAAGATAACCTACTGCACTTAATGGTCCGAAGAATATTGTTAAAAATACCCATAACATGACATACCAGGATATTGATTCTGAAAACATTATAAATCCTCTTAAAAATCCAAAGTGTTCAGTTTCAAAACCTGATACCAATGCTTTGTCTTTTGTTATTCCAAATGGAGAGTATGGAGATTTTGATAACAATAACAAGAAAAACATTATAGCTGCAAGAGGTATTGAAAATATTAATGGACCATTAGTAGCCTGATAACTAATAATATCTCCTATATTCATTGAACCTGTTTTTAAATAAACAAGCACAATAGCTGCAAATAATGGTAGTTCAGTTGCTGCTGATAAAACAGCCCTTACACAACTTGCTTTCCCATAAGGGGAACCGGAACTAGATCCTGAGTTATGCTCAACAATTTTATAAACCGCATATACACCGAATAAAATTAATAATGAACCGTGAGCAACCGGACCAACAATTACTCCAACAACCCAAATCGCAGCCAAAATAAATACAATACCAATATAAAATGGCATTGAAACTGTTTTTGGAAATGCAGTTTCTTTAAAGAAGAATTTTAAAGAGTGCAATAAATGTTGTATAATAGGCGGACCAGGTCTTTTCTGAACACGTGCCATTATTTTTCTGTGCAAACCTAATAGTAAGCTTCCAGCAAGGAATGCAATAAATACATTAATTAAAATATCTGCCATCAAATTCATAATACCACTAATATCCAGTAAACGGTTCTTTCACCCTTTCTTCTTCATCTTCCGCTCTAGGTCTGGCCATTGTAAGCAGGCCAAATGATAAGACCCAAAGTGGAATACCAATAATAGCTACCAAATAAACAATCCAATCCTGGAAGTTTATAACCAGACAAGCCAGAATAGCTATTGTTGATATAATTAATAATATAATACATAAGCTTTTTTGATTAACCATACTCTCACTACCACAATACCAATAACAATATTTCAACAGCCCTTACAATAATAAACAAAGAACTTAAGTGAATAATAACAATAAATGGAGAACCTGGTGTTCTAAACATCTCCGCCTTACTTGCGAAAAATGGTGCTACACCACTTTCACCCAATATACCAAGCAACATTAAGACTGCACCAAATACAACCATTGGAGTTGCAGGCATCTGTGATAGAACAGCAAGACTTAAAGTTCCTGTTGATGCAAGAATAATAGATGCACCACCAAATAACGGTAAACTACACATCATAGCAATTAAACCATATTGATAAGCAGAATTTAAAACAGTGGTTTGTTTTACGGCAGAAACAATACCAATATTTAAAATACCAATTAATGCCATGAATAATGTAAAGTTAAATAAATCTCCAGTTATCATTGCTCCAGCAGAAGCAATACCACAAATTACTGATAAAAATCTTCTTTGTTTAAATTCTTTTTTACCCACTTTAACATTAGTATTTGAAAGTTTCATTAATGTAGCTTCTACCTGTGTTTCGGTTTTACTTATTGCAATTAACAAGGTAAATACTAAAAGCACAATAAATAAGAACAAACTAAGTGGCGTAATATATAATACAATATCTCCAAGAGGTATTGTACCTAATAAATTTCCTCCAAGCGTAACAAAATCCATTTTACCACTACTCCTTATCAATGTCCTCTCTCATAAGTAGTCCAATTAAACCAACTTTTGAAGCTACTTTTAATAATAAACCACAAGCTGCCAAGAATAAACTAAGTATCCATAAATTAGGAGCTACAAAGAATAAAGCGAATCCAATAATCCATAAACACCATGCAATACCAGATACGCCAGCAATACCATCAAGAATTAATACAGGAAGTCCTCTTGCCTTTTTGGATAAAGCATATAGAACAATTCCTCCACCAGCAACAGCACCACCAGTAAATCCAGTTAAAAATATTCCATAAGCAATTAATACCAGAGCTATGAAATTAGGTGCAGTAGTCATAATTTCCATATCCAAAGCAAAAGGCTGAGGGAACAAGGAAGTCGATTTAGTTAAGTTTGCCCTCGGATTTGCTTCGATTTTATGCATTTCTCTTGAAAGCAGTATTTCAGAAATAGCTAAAGTTTCAGCCAGCTCAACTACCAAACCAGGCAATATTAAAGCCTCTGCCAAATCAGTACCAACCGCAGAAACTATAATAATCATTGCAAGACCTATCAAATCAGTCAAAATGAGAATATGAATATCTCTACGATTTAATGCAATTGCCATTGAACCAATGAAACCTATGATTAAAGCTCCATAAATAGCAGGCAAATACATTGAAAGGAATTCAGCAGGAACATAAGAAGGTATAAAAACCATTAGTTATCCCTCCTTAACTGTTTAGCCCTAGCTTTTTCATCATTAATTTTTATTTCACGAGCAACATTAGCTGAATCATTAGCTGCTTTTTTAAGGTCTTTTTCTATGTCTCTTCTATCCATTGTATAATTAATCGCCAACCATGAAGCAATAATAAATGCCATCATCAATATTGAAGATTCCAAAATAGTATCGAAACCCCTTGTATAATACAATACTTCATCTATAAGTCCACCAGGAGATGAATAAATTGAAGTACCGAAATAAGGTGATATTGAAGATACCCATTCGGCTAACGGAGACATATAACCTGTAATCATGCCCAATTCTTTAGAATTTTCAGGAAATTGTGCCTTAATGATTCCAGGTTCTTTTAATACTACCCCGCCCCTATCATAAGGAGCGATTGGAAGACCATCATCAATTTGAACTTGAGGAGCCGGCCTTGTATATAATTGATCTGGATTTAAAGCCATAGGAACAAATAAACCCAAAATCAAAATAATTCCAAGACAAAAGGCAAATAAACGAGGAACAGTTTTTGGATCAGCTAATTTATTCCAGATTTTACCTATTTTCATACATCTGCCCCCATTTCTTCTAAACGAATAATAGCTCTAAATAAGATTAAAGTAATAACAACTGTTGTTGCAACCAATGTTAATAAAGCTAAAACATGATTATATGATAACAATACCAAACAAACACCGATTGATGCTATTTCAGTATTGAATGTTCTGACAATAGGGTCTTTAACTCCAGGACCCCATGCAGTAGCTAAACTACCGACAATAGCTAAAATAATTCCAAAATAGAAAAATAATTGAACACTAATCATGTATCTCACCACTTTCTACTTTTTTAGCCCTAATCTCTTTAATTTTAACAATAGCCATTATAAATACTAATGTTGATAAAGGACCGGATAATGCAACAAACAAAGCCACATCCAAATATCTAAATAATACTACACTTAATAAAAATCCTGCATCAAGAATAGAAAACATGATAACTTTATCTAGAGGTTTTTTAAGTAAAATGATACCCAAAGCACCAATAATCATTAATGCAATTGCAATTATAGATACAACAAACTCCATACAATCCCCTCAATCTAAAAGTATTTCCTCATCTAATTTTTTTAAGGTGTATGCAATTGCATTTGCACTAATTGTAGAACAGATAAAGAATGCTGCTGCAACAATAAGAGCAAACGGAGTATTTATTACCAGGGCAATTAATGCAGATACTCCAAAACCTATAACATTTAAATATAATAATCTTTCTGCCCTATTTTTTGTAATTAATGCTCTTAGAGATACAAATATTAAAATTACACCAATAATTTCTACATACATAAATATCACTCTTTAGCATGTCTATTAAATTTTTCAGCTATCTTACCAAGAATGATAGATGCTCTAACTTGATCAATACCTTGGATAGTCAATATTGCAATAACCATACCTACAATAAACATTTTTGGAGTTAATCCAATAAATGAAAAGATAAAAATAAGCAATGTTGCAGTTAATGACCCAGTAGTTCCAGCATAACCCGGATCCGCACATAATCTATTTCCAATGAATACTAAAAATGCTGCAATGATACCACCAGGAATACCTAAAACCAAATATCCAATAGATGCCATTAATGTACCAGCAGATGCATCCGGAGAACATAAAATGTTTCCTTGGAAAAATCCACCAGCAATATCTCCTTTTCTCTTTTTAACGGATTCACCAATAATTCGAGCCCCTTTAACACCAGGCTGTTCAGGAAGTCCGAAATAAGTATCAACAATTACAAAATTTAACCAACAGATAATTGTTGCAAGTATTAAACCTATAATCTCATTCATCTATATCCTCCCCCTCTGCTGGAGATGGAAATACATAATTAAATAAATATTTCACGAACAAACCAGAACAAATACCAATAATAACGGCAAGTAGGAGTCCATTAAATGCAAATGTGTAATTTAAAACCAAAAATAATGATAAAATACCAATTGCAATAATTGGAGTTGGATAAATCGCACTAACATCAAATGAATACCTATCCGCCGGCATTAACGGAACTCTCAATATTAACGCAACAATAATAGATACAATAATAGCTACCAAATAAGCTAAAACCATATCAAAATAACCGATTGTTATGTTAGCAAGGCCGTAAACATTAGCAATAGCCAATGAGTTTACAGCAAGATGAACTAAATCAAACATATTAAGACTCCCTCTATTATAATATATTAATTTATAATCAAAAAAATATATAAATGTTATGACTTAAAAATAATAAATAAAAGATTAAATAATGTCAAATTAACTAAATAAGCCATTTAATCAACCAATAAAATATAAAAAGACATTATTGACAAATAGAATTATTTTGTAATGGTTTATGAAATAAATAAGCTAAAAAAATCAATTAATGTAGTCAAAATTAATTTTAATGGACACACATTTTTAAAAAAAAAAATAATAATTTTAGTGGAATCCGCATCCACTACAGGTTTCACATTTTTCTTCTTCTAAAGGATTGTATTGTTTATCTTCTTGCAAAGTAGCAGAAATAAAATATTGATCCAGTGCATCCTTATTTTTTAAAACAGGTGAAAGACCTTTGAATTCACATCTAATATCGCCAGTTCCACCAATATCTACAAGAATAGGTTCGCCCATCTTAAATCTTTTAAAATAGTCTTCAACTTCATTTATCATATCTCCAGGAGCCCTGAAATTAAAAGATAAAATATTATTCTCCTTCATTTTTAAACCAACATATTTTTGGTCTATTTCATAATTTAATCCTAATTGTTTTTTAAATACAACATTATTTCCAATATCTGAAGTTGACATAATCATAATCTCCACAATATTTTAGTTACTTAAAGTTAGTTTTTTCTAATATATAAAATTATTTTTTAATTATTTGTCAACAAACATTGAAGCCAATGCAAATATACATCCCATAACTGTAATAATGACCAATGAAACAAGCAACAGATTTACATCAAATAACTGGAGAATATGGCCTCCAAGGAAATTAGCAACTATTAATCCAATGGTTAAAGTGGCGCCCATAAAAGCTTGACCTTCATATTTATCCTCTTCACCGATTATTTCATCAGTAAAATGAACAGAAGCAGGTATGATTATAGCAAAAGTAAACATGTGTAAAATTAAGGAAATATAAATGCCCATAGGATCTTTTGCAGTTAAAATAACTAAAGAACGGACAACATATAAAAAACTAGCTATAATAATTAATTTTTTAACAGATACTTTTTCTAATATTTTAACAAATAAAAACATTGCAGGTAATTCTAAAAGAGCTCCAATCGAATTGGCTGCGGCCACATCAGAGATATTTCCACCAACATTTTCAAAAATATTAATCATATAGCACAAAAATATATTGTGAAATACCATAAATAGTGCCATTGAAATGAAAATTAAAGTAAAAATTGGATATTTCAATAAAACATTGTTTTTGAACTTTTTAGACTTATTTTTCACATCCACATTACTACCATAATATGGAAGTGAATATATAAGAAAAAGCATGAGAACTGCAGATATTACGGTAAATAAATTAATTATCATAACATTATTCTTATCAACAAGAATAAATCCTACAATAGCTGAAAAAATCATGTAAGACAATGATGCGAATCCTCTTGAAACACCAAAATTTGTTTCTATCCCACGGTTTTCATAATAGAAAACAGCAGTGTTTAAAAATGGATACATAGCGCCCAACACAATAACCATTAAACTGAACAAGAAAATTAACAAATAATGTGGTACGACAAATATTCCCAAGGAAGATATTAGCATGATAACATTTAATACAATCAGAATATTTTTCCAGGAATATTGCCTAATATCTGCAAATCTGCCGATTAATGGCTGTATAATAGAAGACAACAATGCCGAAATTCCAATTGTCATCCCAATCACAATATATGAAAAACCCAGAGTGGTGAGGAAATATACACCATAACCGAATATAGTCAATGTGAAAACAGCAAAAATGCAGTATAATGCCCAACAATTTAGATTAATTTTATTTATTTTTTCTGTTAAAAACATGAAAAACTCACTTATCAAAGTTATGCATTAATTCCGGATGAATGGATATCCCTATAGTAATTATCAAACTTAGATTTATCAAAATCACCATCAAACTGATGTATTGTGACAACAAGAGCATCACACAGTTCATCATTAATTTTAAGAATTAATGAATTTAAAACATCAGAATTTAATTTATACGGTTCCTCCAAAAGAATTGTATAATCTCCTTTTGCATACTCTTCGGCCTCAGATTGGACAATATCCAAATCCAATTCCTCATCATTATGTATATAAACAATGTTTTCAGGATACATTTGTTCATATTTTCTACAGATTAAATCTGTATTATCATCACTTCCATTATTTACCAAAATCATTTGGATATTACTTTCAAATGAAAAATGCTGATTTAAAATTGAAGTAATACCCATTTCAAGATAAGGTTCTGCATTGTGACATACCACAATCAATGAAAATATTTTAAATTGATCCATTTTTGAAAATTCATCATAATTTTTGGATTTGATTAATTTTAATGCCCTATTTTTAACATTGAGACTTAAATTATTTTTAATCTCATCATCTGCTAAAACTTCAATTAAATCTTCTTTTAAAACATTGTAAAAATTTTCTTTGTACTTAGTAGCTGTTTGCGTATAACGAGCAAATATTAAAAACAGCATCCTATTCGCCAATAGCACCTTATACTCAGAATATTTGTCGACTTGTTTAAAAACTTCTCTTTCTTTTTTATAAATATAAACCATATCAACATAATTGTTTTCTTTATCCAAATATGAAATTGAACCCTCCCTATTAATCCTATAATAATATAAAAACTCATTCACAACAGAAATCCGTTGAGCCATCAGATAGCTTTTAATAAAGAAAACTTCATCCTCAAATATTAGATGTGGAGGAAATTCAATTGAATTATCTTCTAAAAGAGATTTTTTATAAAGTTTATTATAAGCATTTACAACAATATCACAGGTAAATGATTTAGTGTCATCAGCATTGAATACATCTTTTTGAAGATCTTCAAAAACACTTAAATTATAATATTCCATGTCATTATAAAACTTTCCAGTCACATTATCATATAAAGAAATTTTACACATCGATAAATCCAAATTATTTAATTCACATGATACATATAACTTTTCAAACATGAATTCATTGACAAAATCATCACTATCAACAAACCCTATATATTTTCCATTAGCATGTTTTATTCCAAAATTACGTGCAATAGATAATCCACTATTTTCAATAGTGAAAACTTTAATTCTTGAATCATTTTTGGCATAATCTTTAAGTATTTTTAAAGAATTGTCCGTAGATCCATCATTCACACATATTATTTCAATATCCTTTAAACTTTGATTGACAATTGAATCTAAGCATTTTTCAAGATAATCTCCAGTATTATAAACCGGCAATATAATTGAAACTTTTATATCTCCCATATTTTCACACCACGTTATTATTTTGAATTTACCAAATATGTTTGAATATGACTTGTATATATTAAAAAATGAAAATAATGCACTATAAATTACATAAAAAATGTAAAAACCATTATTCAATATAATATTTAGATTTAAAACATTTAAGTCTTTGGATTATCGATATTAAAATTAAAAAAAAGTGATTATTCGAATATGTTGGAACATTTACATATAATGAATAACATATGTAACTATTATATCAAATTTGATTTAAAGAAGTTATTAATAGGAGAAGAAAATGTATTGTCCAAAATGTGGAGAAGAAAATAAGGGAAATCCAACATATTGTAAAAAATGTGGAACAAAGTTAAAAAATAAGGAAATAATAAATGAACCTCCAAAAACTGATAATAATAAAAATAAAATAATAATTATTGGTTTGGTAGCTGTTATAGTGATTTTAATAGTTGGAATGCTTTTTGTAGGGGGAGTTTTCAAAAGTGAAACTCCTCAAGCTAATGCATCAAACTCAAAAAATACATCACCAAGCAGTTCTGTTGATGTACCTCAATCATCATCTTCAGAAGCTTCACCTGCGCCTTCTTCAACACCTTCATCAATCAGTATTATTGGAGGCAGTTTTTCAACAGGAAGCGGAGATGCTGATAAAACATATGCTAGAATAAATGTTGGAACAGCACATGCCGGTGAAAATGTTATTGTACAAATCTTCTATTCCAGAGATGGAAAAAGCTTAAACAATGGTAATATGGTTCCTGCTACAGTTCATTCAGATGGTTATCTGGAAATAGCTTCAGCAGATGCATATTCATTATATCCTGATCATGCGAATATAAAGATTTATGACTCAAACAGCAAACTTTTAACTAGCAGAAGCGTGTCCTTATCACCTTCAAGCGGTACTCAAACATTTTAGAGTACCTCATTTTTATTTTTTAATTAAAATTAATTTTTTAAAATATTTCGAATGCCTTCTTTTTCAATTATAGAAATAATACCTGCAATAGCTAAAACTTCAAATATGGCAAAAATAGCTTGACAATTAGATGAATAGGCCATAGTATATTCACAATAACCTAAAAATGAGGAAAACCAACAGAGACCAAAAAGTTGTACTGCAAATGTTCCCAATAACAATATTTCAAAAAGAAATACTAAAGAAAGATTTTTTGACTTGAATCTATTCAATATTAAATTAATGCCTGTTAAAATGAATGAAATAACAGATATAATTACAATAATTATTGAAATTAATTGATAAAAGTGAATACTTGCTTTTGCAAAATTCCATTCAAAATTATCCTGTGAAAATTCGCTTTTAGTAAATATATTCATGTGTAAAAATGATTCAACATCTTTAACCTGATTATTTTCTCCAAAAGTCAGTGACGGAAGCATTACATCAACATTACATTTCTGAATATCTCGACCCAAATCCTTATATAAAATAGATGTTTTAAGTAATGAGAAGAATAAATCTTTTAAATCAAAAATTTCACCAACAGATCTTCCGACAGCATATTTAGATATGAATATTTTATCAGATTTATTTAAATCGCCATTTTTAAAAGCATCATCAAGTTCGACATTTACTTTATGGAAAAAATCACTTGTTGATTTTTCATCAGTATATAAACCGGAAGCCGCCAGCGCATCCCTTAAACTCCAGGCATTTGTATCTCCATTAAGCTTATTTTCTTTTAAATTTCCCTGTGCCCAGCCGGAATGAACCCAATTATTAAATAAGTCTGGTCTGCTTTGTAATGTAGGAGAAGCATTCCATGCCTTATCAATTGTGGAATAAGTAACCCAATAAATATCAGAGTTATTTTTATCATCTATTAATAAAAGATTATGGAAAAATTCACCTAATTCTCCTTCAGTTCTTGTATTAATATCATACACTCCAAATTTTTCATGATTAACCTCAGAATAAGCAAAAGTGCACCCTACAAATATAAGAATAGGAATAATACATAAAACAATGATTTTATAATATTTTTTTACATTGAAACTTTTATTTTTAACAACAGGTACAAATTTAAGAATCAAAACAAGAAATATTGAAGCTAAAAATAAAATTAAAATTCCGACACCATCCTCTTTGAGGTAATAATTAAAAGTGAATATAATTCCCAATAGAATACCCCAAATCAGTATACTTCGATTAGAACTATCATCAGAAATAACCTTATTCATGAAAATAAATAAAGAAGACAATAACAAAATTAAAAATGGAGCAATAGCAGCATTTCTATAAACTCTACCACTAATAAAAAGATCCATACCACAGGGCAAAAAGATTATGAATAAATATATTAATGCCAAAATAATCTTATTTTTAGTCAAATAATTATAAACAGCATATACTATTAAAATTCCACCCAATATCCATACTAACGAAAGAACAAAACCATAAGGCAACCCAATAACATTAACAAACTTTAAAAAAAGAGAATAACCAAGGGTTTTACTTAACGAATGAATATTCCAATTAGCAAAGTATTGGCCCAAATGAGCATTATTAATTAATAGCAATTCATCAAGTTGATTTGTAAGTAAATACCAATAAGGAAAAGAATTCCCAATGTAAAGACGCAATACTGTAAGTAAAGATACGATAGAAATAATCAAATATGAACTAATTTGGTTAATTTTACCTACAAATTCCATGATAAAAGTTAGTCTAAATAAATATTTAAAAGTTTTTATAATCAAAATTATTTAAAAATGAATTTCCATAATGAATTTTTGAAAAAAAAATAATTTATAATGAAATATCATGATTTTTAATAAACTATATATAAAATATTATATATAAGTAATATATGTTATAGATTTAAGGTGTTAAGTATGAATGAATATAACAAAGATATTGGAAATAGAATTAAAGAATTAAGAGAACTTTCTGATATTTCAGTACAAGATATCGCACAAGAACTAAATATAGATGCGAAAACATACACACAATACGAAACTGGAGAGGTAGATATCCCAGCTAGTTTTTTATACGAAATTGCAAACATATTCCAAGTAGATTTAAATTTACTTTTAACTGGTGAAGAAAGTAGAATGAGTATTTTTGATGTTACACGAGCAGAAAAAGGAGTTTCAATAGACAGAAGAAAAGAATATAAATATGAAAACTTATGCTCCAAATTTATTCATAAAAAAGCAGAAACATTTTTTGTAACAGTAGACCCTAAAGAAAACTCTATTCCTTCACTAAACTCACACCCAGGTCAAGAATTTAATTATATAATAGAAGGATCAGTTAAACTATACATCCACAATAATGAAATTATATTAAATGAAGGAGATTCCATATTT
The DNA here is from genome assembly GCA_900317865.1 of uncultured Methanobrevibacter sp. GTDB lineage: Archaea > Methanobacteriota > Methanobacteria > Methanobacteriales > Methanobacteriaceae > Methanocatella. The sequence continues at coordinate 38,781 of ONIK01000036.1, forward strand.
TTTGATTCAAATCACAAACATGCTATGATAGCACTTAATGATAAACCTGCCAAGTTTATAGCAGTATTAATGTAGAAGGTAATTAATATGACATCAGTAATAGGAGATTTTTTAGAAAGAGTTGATTTTAAATCCTACAAAGATTTTTATAATAATTTTAAACTCAAATATGATGATGATTATAATTTTGGATTTGATGTGGTTGACAAATATGCGGAAATTGATCCTGACAAAATCGCTTTAATTTGGACTAATGATAATAACGAGGAACATATTTTTACTTTTAAAGAAATTAAAGAATATTC